>NZ_JBHMIM010000004.1:0-177796 GCF_048060115.1 Micromonospora sp. LOL_023 | reverse complement strand
GTCAACAACGGGGTCGGTCAGGGAAGATGTCGTCACGAGCGCGGCTCCAGCGATGAACTTCGAGGCTAGTCACCCGCAAGATCATCAGGAGTCGCGCTTGTCCCGCAACTCAGCCGATGTCCGATTTTCAACCCGCACATAACGACTCAAGCCGGAACAGCGCCGGGGCCGTGACGAGTTGGTGGCTGGAGACGGCCGTTGCGGCGTGGAACTGGTCCCGCGACCGATAGAGCGCCTCGGTGACACCGTTGATGTGCCGCCGATGCTGTTCGAGCGTTTTGGCGACCGCCTGCAGGACGGTGCCGACCTCGCCGACACTCATTTGATCCGCGACCCTTCGGTCGAGATTCACTGTAGTTGACCTGAGCTGCGACTGCCTACCAAGAGTAGTTGAGCGTCGATGTCGACGGAAGTCGGTTCTGCTGTTGGTTCGCGGTCAACCCAGGCCGCATCACCTGGTCCGCTTGGGTGTGAGGGTCAGGTCGTAGAGCCCGGCCTCTTCGGCCTCGGCTGCCATCTGGTCTAAGATGCGACGTCGTTCGCGGCGGGTAGATTCCTGATCATCGGTCTTTGCCTGGTCGGCCGATTGATTGTTCTCGAACGATTTGATCCATGCCTTGGTGCGGGCGTACCCGGCGGCGTACGCCGTAGCGTCGTCGAGCTCGGCGCGGATGCCATCCCAGGCATGAAACCCACGGCGTCTTCTCCGTCTCCCGGTGCCACTGGTTTACGTCGGTCCGTCGGTCGTCAAAGGCTGCTGCCCGATCGGTAGTGACAGCCATTGTCCCAGCGGTACCACAGCCAGGGCGGCATGTAGTAAATTTTGCTACCTTGTCTCGGGAGGTGGTAGCAATGACCATCACCACGGTATCCAATCGTGAGTTCAACCTGGACAAAGGGTGGGCGAAGATCGCTGCCCGCAGTGGGCCGGTCTTCATCACCGATCGGGGTCGCCCGGCGCACGTGCTCCTGACATTCGAGTACTACCAGCGGTTGACCGGCGGCCAAGGGAGCATCGTCGACCTGATCGGGCTGTCCCTGGACGAGGACGACATCGAGCTTGAGGTCACGCCATCGAACGATCCCGCCAGGCCGGCGGATCTAGGCTGATGTTCCTGCTCTACACGAAACTCGTGTCCGAATTCCGCAAGGCCAAGGCCGGCAGAGCGGACAGAACGTCGTCGCCTGGGCGGCAAGTGCCTCGGCCGGCAGCATGTTCGTGTCGGCGATCACCGTGCAGGAGTTGGAGATCGGGGTTCTGCTGGCCGAACGACGGGACCCGGCTCAGGGTGCGATCCTGCGTCGTTGGCTGGAGGCGCAGGTGCTGCCCGCATTCGACGAGCGCATCCTCCCGGTCGACACTGCGGTTGCTCGGCGCAGTGCTGTGCTGAACGTCCCCGACCCGCAGCCCGTGCGGGACTCGCTCATCGCTGCCACCGCACTCGTGCACGGGATCCCGGTCGTCACCCGCAACTTGGCCGACTTCGCGCCCACTGGTGCCGAGATCATCAACCCGTGACAGCCTGCCGACGACTGCACCTGAGCACGCCACCGGCTCGGTCGAAACCAGGACGGAAGCGTTGACGCTGGGCGCGGGGGTCGAATGCTTGTCGATGTGTGTCAGGCTGGCGGTACGGGTCGGCGATGGCGTCACCTTGCCAGGGAGGCGATGTGGGTTCGGCGGTTCGGTTCCTGCTGGTCACCACGGTGCAGATTGCTGCTGTTGTGGTCTTGTTCGCCTTGGTGATGACGCTGCTGTTCGACCGGATGCCCTGGTGGGAGTTCGGTTGGCTCGTCGACCTGCTTCCGCTGCTCACCACAGTTGTCGTCATCAACGCTGTCGTGCAGCTGGCGCGGCTGCGTCGGCAGCCCGCGCGTACTCGGCAGACGGACGGTGCGTGACCCGCACGTCCTGCCAACCACTCGGGAGAGGGTCAGGCGACCCGCAGGGTGAGCGGACCCCGAGACACCACGATCGAAACCTCGGCACCCAGCGCCTCGGCGTATGCACGCAACGTGTCCAGGCTGTCGACCTGGCCATGCTCGATCTGGGAGATCCTGGCCTGGCTCACCCCGAGCGCTACCGCTACCTCGGCCTGGGTGAGCCCGGCCGACTTACGCATCTCGGCCAGTTCATGCCCCCGGATACGGCCAAGATTCTCGCCGCGAATCGCAGCCCGCTGTGCCTGCGCCTCCTCGCTGCCGAGCCATGGCTCTCGGGCGATCGCCTCAGCCTTCACATCGCTCCACCGACGGGCGCTCATGACCCCTCCCCACTCTTGCGCTCGACCAGAAACTCCTCGTATCGGGCCTCCGCAACCGGGATGTTCTCCCGGTACCACTGGCTCCACCTGCCCGCCTTGTCTCCAGCGACCAGGATCACTGCTTCCCGTTCGACATCGAAGACGAACAACAGACGGATCTCCGAGCGCCCGGCAGAGCCGGGCCGTAGCTCCTTCAGGTTGTGCAACCGGCTGCCGTGGATCCGATCAACCATCGGCCGGCCAAGCCCAGGACCTTCCTCCGCCAGGTGGTCGATCGCCTCCATGGCCCGGTTGGCGGTGGCCGGGTCCGACTCGCACAGGCTGAGGTACCACTCCTCGACCGGGGCGACCAGCACGACGTCCCACATACGCTGACTATAAACCATGCCTTATGTCTCGGCGGCGACCTACGGCCCGTTGCGAGATGCCGAACAGCGTAGGGTTCGTCGTCGGCGTTCGGGACGACCTGGTTGCGGGCGGTGATGACTCGGTGGATCAACCGCTGACGGTGCTGTGGTCTCGGCTGCTGCACCTGGACCCGGGCCCGGAGACGCTGGCGGCGGCATCGGACGCTGTCATCGTGGCGGAGCGGCATTCGCGTCTGGTGCGGTTGGACCTACAGAGCGGGGAACTACTGTGGGAGCAGCGCGTCGAGGATTGTTGGGGTACTGCTGTCATCGCTGGACAGCGCTGCCTCTACCTGAGCCAGGCGGGCGTCCTGCATTGTCTCGACGTCGACAACGGGCGGCGGCTCTGGTCGACAACGGGTCTCGGGCTGCACCACTACGTCAGCATCTGCCGGTCGACCGTGTTGCTGGGTGGGTGGCGCGGCTACCGCCAGCTGGTACGGGTGGACCTCGCCAGCGGCGACCTGTTACCGCTGCAGCTTCCTGGGCTCACGCCAGGCAGTAGCTTCGCGTGGCCGCTGCCTGTGTCATTGGGCGCGGCGGCCGACATTGGGGCGGACGCCTTCCTCGTCGCGAGCGCCGACCAGCCAACATTGGCGCTGGTGGACGCGAGGGCCGGTGCTGTGGTGGACAAGTGGTCGTTGCCGGCACCGGTGCGATTCTCGGACTCTGGAGTCGCATACCGCGTCGGCGCGGACGGCCGTATCGTCTTTCTCAGCGGTGCGCGAACCGTCATGGCCCTGAGCCCCGACAACGGCGTGGCGACCCTGTGGCGGCACAGCCGCGACCTTGCGGCGACGCCGCCGATGGTCAGCGGCAGGACATTGTGGCTGGCCGAGACTGATTGCGTCACGATCGTCAATCTCCACACCGGTGTCAGTACGGAGGTGAAGGGCCTGCGACTGACAGCCGCCTGTGGCACGGTGCCTATGCCGGAAGGGGCGTTGTTCGCCTGCTCCGGGAACCAGCTTGTCGCCGTGGACCGGGCTGGGACGGTCGTCGCGCGCATGCGACTCTCGGCCCGTATCGACCGCCTGCTTTCCGACGGCCGAACTCGGGTGTACGCCATCGGCAAGGGCCACCTCACCGCGATCGACGTCGGGATGTCGCCGAGTAGCGCGGACTCGGCCGGAATGCTGGTTGGCGTCGATCCCTGATTGCAGACCGTGCTTCAAGAGGTCTCGATCGCGCGAGGTTGGTGGGCTCGGGCCGGGATCTGCAGATCGGCCCCGCCGAGTTGGCTGCACCGGCCGGTGAGCCCGGTGAACAGCTCCTTTCCGGGCGGCTCCTCAGCGACGACCGAGATCTCGGCCTTGTTTGCCGGGGGCAGCTCGGGCAGGTCGTCCGCGCTGAACGTGCCGAGTAACAGACCCAGCGCTCGGTCGAGGCTGACGACCTCACGTCGATACAGCCGCAGGACAGCCTGGGTGTAGCTGCGTGGTAGCGACACCGGTGCCAGCTCCTGGCTTGGTAGCAGGTCCTTCTCCTCGATGTCCGCCCTGGTGGTGCGGACCGTACGGATCTTGTCGGCGTCCGCCGGGTCGACCAGGCCCAGCTCGGTCAACCGGCAGGCCAGGGTGGCCATGTCGACCTGATAATGGCTGCCGGCCCGCACTGCGGTTGGTCACCAGACGGGACAGATCGTGTGCGGGTTCCTGAGGATCGAGCCCAAGGAGGCGGCGAGCCTCGCCGATGCTCACTGTTCGATTTTAGAACAATCGCGGTCGCCGAGGGAGCGGGTCAGGCCACGAAATCGTCCACGGCTTCCCGGGGCTCGTTGCCCGGTGGGAGATCATCGTCGCCGCGTCCCGGCGGCAGTACTGAGGCTCGCCGCGACCATCTCAGCTTGCTGTTTCCTGCCACGGGTCGACGACGGTGATGCCGGTGTCGAGGAAGTCCTTTGTGTTGCGGGTGGCGAGGGTGGCTGCCTGGGATCGGCAGATGGCGGCGATCTGGGCGTCGAAGCCGTCGATCGGGTTGCCGAGACTTTCACGGCCGGCGACGATGTCCGCGTACGCGTTGGCGGCGGCCAGGTCGAAGGGGAGGACTTGGCGGGGGAACGCCGCGAAGATCTCGTTGGCGGCCTGGTGTAGCGACTTGCGGCGCAGGCCTTCCGGCAGGCGGGCGATGCCGTAGCGAATCTCGGCAACCGTCACTGTCGTGGTGTACAGGCTGTCGCCCGAGTTTCGCCGCAGCCACCGAAGGACGGTCGGGGCCGGCTCGGCGCGCATGAGCTCGGAGACGACGTTGGTGTCGAGGGCGATCATTGTGCGGAGAAGTCGGCCGCGCGAGGTCGGGTGGCTCGGGCCGGAATATCCAGATCGGCACCGCCGAGTTGGGCGAACCGCTCGGTGAGTGCGCTGAAGAGATTCGGGTGGGCCGGCTCTTCGGTGACAGCTGCGGTCAGGATCGCACGGACCTCTGCCTCCATCGACCGGCCGTGTCTCGCGGCGCGGAGACGGAGCTTCTCCCTTACGGAGTCATCCAGGTCTCGGATACTCAGAGCCGCCATCTTCTGCTCCAGATGCTGTATGGGTGTCTTTTGACAGCAATGCTAGCACCGGGCGTCTGCGGGTACTGCTCGTTCACCGCCCGCAAAAGTGCGCGACCCGCAAAAGTGCGTACCGCGCACTTTTGCACTAGTGTCGGTGCATGGCCGGGCTGCGGGAGCGGAAGAAGGCCGTGACAAGGGTGGTGCTCAGCTGGACGGCGATCCGGCTGACCGTCGAGCGCGGCTTCGACAACGTGCTGGTCGACGAGATCGCCGAGGCCGCCGGAGTGTCTGCGCGTACGTTCAACAACTACTTCTCCAGCAAAGCCGAGGCGATCGCGTCCCGGCATCTCGATCGCAGCCTGCGGCTGGTCGACGTGTTCCGCGCCCGCCCGGCCGATGAGCCACTGTGGACGGCGATCCGAGTGGCGGCGATGTCCCAGTTCGTGCCGGGTACGGAGGTCGAGCAGTCCCCGCAGAGTGAGCACGTCGACTGGGTGAGCGGATTCAAGATGATGCTCGTCGAGCCGGCGCTGCAGGGCGAAATGCTGCGCGCCGTCGCGGTCGCCGAGGCCGAGTTGGCCGCGGCCGTGGCCGAACGCACCGGCGCCGACGTCAAGCAGGACCTGTATCCGAGCCTGTTCGCGGCGACGGTCAGCGCCGCGATCAACACGGCGATACGACACTTCGTGTACGCCGACCCGCCGGTGCCGATGGAGCAACTGCTCCCCGAAGCACTGAGCCGACTCGCCGCCGGCCTGCCCGTGCCCGCAACGCGCTGACCAGCACGTCACGCCGTCCCGGACTCAGTCGGTGACCACGAATTCGGCGCCGGCGGCCAGCGCCACCTCGGGGCCGAAGAGCCTGGCCGGGGTGAACGCGCCGGGCCGGCCCTCGCCCTTGGCCAGGCGCTGGGCGACCTCGGTGACGGCCTCGACCGTGAACGTCATGCCCTCGCCGGCACGCAGCCAGCCTTCACGGACGCGGCCCGACGGCCATTCGACCCGGGCGCGGCCCCAGGACGATTGGCGCGGGCGCTCCTTGGCCGTGGTCGTCGTGACCCGGGCGAGCTGCCGGGTGGCGAAGCCGGCCAGGCTGGCCTGCCAGGCCGCGAAGAGTTCGCCGCTGCCCATTGCGGCGGCGGCCAGGGCTTCGCCGAGGGCGCCGGGTTCGCAGAGATCCGCGACGGCATGCTCGCGGCCGGCATCGCCCCGGTCGGGGTGAACCTGGTGACACCCGACTTCGTGCTGCTCGGCCGCGCCTTCGGCGCGCACGGCGTACGGGTCACCGGCATCGACGAACTCGTCGGTGCCACTCGTCGCGCGCTCACTGCGGACCGACCCGTCGTCATCGAGGTCGACGCGAACGCCATCGGCTGGTAGTGACGGCTCCTCTCCCGGGTCTGGAGACTAGATTGTTTGCCTGACTAGCTTGGCGTACAGTCTAGCTGTGGAGGAGAGTCGGCAGTGGCCAGCGGAGTGGATGCGTGGCGCCCTTTCGCTGTGCGTGCTTGCCATAGTGGTCGAAGGTGAGACCTACGGGTACGCCGTCGCCCAGCGGCTGCAGGCCGCCGGGCTCGGCGTAGTGAAAGGTGGAACGCTCTACCCGGTTCTGACCCGGCTCGAGGTCGACGGCCTAGTTACCTCGACGTGGCGCGAGGGTGCGGCGGGGCCGGGTCGGAAGTTCTTTACCGCTACCGCTGCTGGTCGCGGCGAACTACACAGGCGCGCCGCCGATTGGGAGACCTTCACCGACCGGGTAGCTGCCATCGCCAATCCGCAGGAAAGTCGCCAGTCAACGGGTTCGACCAAGGATGACGCATGAGCAGCAGGCTCGACAGGTACCAGCAGGAGCTGACGGCCGCCCTGCGGTCACGCCGACTACCCGGACCTCGGATCGCCGAGGCTCTTGCCGAGGTGGAGAGCCACGTCTTGGAAAGTGGCGAGGATCCGAGGTCTGCGTTCGGTGAGCCGGCCGACTACGCCGCCGAGTTGGCCGGCGTACTGGGCCGACGCCGAGTGGGCTGGACATCAACGCTCGCATTGTTCATCCGGGCGTACGGCGTAGTTGTGCTGCTAGCGGTGGTGGGCGCCGGGCTGATGACACGAGGCTTCCTTGAGATCGAAACAGGTCGCTTCGGTCTGTTGTGGGCCGAGGCAATCCCGCTGCTGATACTTGGGCAGGCGGTGTTGCTTTCCCTCGGAATCTGGATCGTGCGTCGCGTCCGTCGTCAAGACGACAGGGTCCTCGATCCGCGCACCGGAGCGGACATGGCACCACCCGTACCGTGGCTGGCGGTCGCGGTCATCGCCGCCGGCCCGGTCGTCCTTGCTCTGGGCGCAGGCTACGTGCTGGCAACCAGAGCATGACTGTCGAGAGTCGGGCTACCTGGCATCGGCGCCTGGCCCGATCCCGTTGGCCGGCTCCGTAGATGGGGGCGTCAGGCCGAGTCGCGCAGGATGAGTTCGGTGGGCAGCATGACGGTCGGTTCGACGGCCTCGCCGTCGGCCAGGCGCAGCAGCAGCCGGGCCATCGACCGACCGATCTCCTGGATCGGCTGGCGGACGGTGGTCAGCGCCGGGTCCATGTAGCGGGCCATCTCGATGTCGTCGAAGCCGATGATCGCGACGTCGTCGGGCACCCGACGGCCGGCCTCGCGCAGCGTACGGATGGCGCCGTGGGCCATCAGGTCGGAGGCGACGAAGACCGCGTCCAGCCCGGGGTCGTCCTCGAGGAGCTGACGCATGGCGACCATGCCCGAGTCGCGGGTGAAGTCACCGGTGGCGACCAGCGACCGGCCGCCGGCCTCCCGGATCACCGTACGGTAGCCGGCGAGGCGGTCCACCCCGGCGATCATGTCCTGCGGGCCGGCGATCGTTGCCACCCGTCGCCGACCCGACTCGATCAGGTAGCGGACCGCCCGCTCGGCTCCCGCCTCGTTCTCCACGTCGACGTACGGCACTCCGGCGCTGACCTGCCCCATCGGCCGGCCGCTGCACACCACCGGCAGGCCGCTGCGGGCCAGGGTGCCGGGCATTGGGTCGACGCCGTGGATCGAGGCGAACATGACGCCGTCGACGTGGCGGCCGCTCGCGTACCGCTCGACCCGGTCGTGGCTGCCGACCGAGCCGGCCATCATCAGCACCAGCTGTTTGTCGGCGGCTTCCAACTCCTGGCTGACGCCCTGGATGATGCCGGGGAAGACCTGGTCGTCGGAGAAGACCCGGGTGGCGGTTTCCGGCAGGATCAGCCCCATCGAGTCGGTGCGCTGGGTGACCAGGCTGCGGGCGGCCAGGTTGGGTACGTACCCCAGTTCCTGGACCGCCCGGCGGACCGCTTCCTGGATCTGCTCGGCGACCGTCGTCGAGCCGTTCACCACGCGTGAGACGGTGGCCCGGGACACGCCGGCCCGCCGGGCCACCGCCTCCAGGGTCGGACGTTCCCTGGCCATGCTCACGCCTGTGCTCCCCGTCTGTCGATGAACGATCCCGTCACCGGTGACCCGGCTCAGTCGATGCCGTTGCGGCGGATCACCTCTTGGTACCACCGGGCGCTCGCCTTCGGCACCCGCCGCTGGGTCAGGTAGTCCACGTACACGATGCCGAATCGCTTGTCGTAGCCGTACGCCCACTCGAAGTTGTCCAGCAGCGACCAGACGAGGTATCCGCGCAGGTCGACCCCGGCGGCGATCGCGTCGTGCGCGGCCCGCAGATGCCCGTCCAGGTAGTCGACCCGGTCGGTGTCCTCGACCCGGTCGCCGTCGGGGTGCAGCTGGTCGGGGAAGGCGGCGCCGTTCTCCGTGATGATCATCGGTACGCCCGGATAGTCGCGCCCCAGCTTGGTCAGCAGCGCGGTCAGCCCGGACGGCTGGATCTGCCAGCCCATGTCGGTCAGCGGCTGCGCCGGGGCGACGAACTCGATGCCCTCGGTGCCGGGGAAGGCACCCCCGCCACCGGGTGCGCCGTCGCTCGCCGTCAGGTAGGTGGGGGAGTAGTAGTTGATCCCGAGCAGGTCGATCGGCTCACCGATGATCTTCTCGTCGCCGTCGCGGATGTGCTCCAGGCTGGTGAATCGGCTGACGTGCGCCAGCATGTCGGCCGGGTAGCCGCCGCGCAGGATCGGGTCGAGGAAGATCCGGTTCTGCAGTCCTTCGACCAGGTGTACCGCCTCGGCGTCGGCCTCGCTGGCCGGGTCGACCGGGAACGCCGAGGTTGGGTTGACCGTGATCCCGAGGGTGGACACCCCGGCGGCGCGCAGCGCCTGGTTGGCCAGGCCGTGGCCGAGCAGCAGGTGGTGCACGGCCTGGAACACGGCGGCCGGGTCGGTGCGGCCTGGGGCGTGCACCCCGGCGCCGTAGCCGAGGTACGCCGAGCACCACGGCTCGTTGAGCGTGGTCCAGGTGTTGACCCGGTCACCGAGGCGGGTGTGCACCGCGCGGGCGTACTCGGCGAAGGCTTCGGCGGTCTCCCGGTTGGTCCAGCCGCCCCGGTCCTCCAGGGTCTGCGGCAGATCCCAGTGGTAGAGGGTGACGATCGGCTCGATGCCCCGCCCGCGCAGCTCGTCGACGAGCCGATCGTAGAAGTCCAGCCCACGCGGGTTGACCGGCCCGGTGCCGTCGGGCTGGATGCGCGGCCAGGCGATGGAGAACCGGTAGGTGTGCAGGCCGAGTTCGGACATCAACGCCACGTCGTCGGGGTAGCGGTGGTAGTGGTCGCAGGCCACGTCACCGGTGTGCCCGGCGTGCACCTTGCCCGGCGTACGGCTGAAGGTGTCCCAGATCGACGGGCCGCGACCGTCGTCCTGGGCCGCGCCTTCGATCTGGTACGACGCGGTCGCCGCACCCCAGATGAACGAGTCGGGGAATCGTACGGCCTCGCTTGAGTTCGTCACGCTTTGACTGCACCTTCCATGATGCCGCCGATGATCTGGCGGCCGAAAACAAGAAACACGATCAGTAGTGGCAGCGTAGCGATTGCGGTGCCGGTGAAGACCTGGGACATGTCGTTGTAGTAGCCGTTCGACAGGGCACGCAGCGACAACTGGACAGTCGGGTTCTCCGGATCGTTGAGTACCGCGTACGGCCAGAGGAAGTCGTTCCACATGGTCATGAAGGTGAGCAGGCCGAGTACGGCGGCGGCCGGGCGCAACGCCGGCAGCACCACGCTCCAGTAGATCCGCAGCGTGGAGCAGCCGTCGACCCGGGCCGCCTCGATCAGCTCGGTGCTGACCGCCTGGCTGGCGTACTGGCGCATCAGGAACACCCCGAATCCGGTGACCAGCGCCGGGACGATGACGGCGGCGAGCCGGTCGTTCCAGTCCAGCTGGGTCATCAGCATGTAGAGCGGGATGACGCCGAGCTGGGTGGGCACCATCATCGTGGCGATGATCACCAGCAGTAGCGCGTTGGAGCCCTTGAACCGCAGCTTAGCGAAGGCGAACCCGGCCAGCGAGGAGAAGAGCACCACCGAGACGGTGACGGTGCCGGCGACGAACGCGGAGTTGAGCATGCCGGTCAGAAAGTACGCGTCGGGGTTTGCGAACAGCCGCTCGATGTTGCCGGGCAGGTTGCCGCCCGGGGTGAGTGGCGGCGGGATCTGCCCCATGGCGTCACTGGACCGGGTGGCGACCACGAACATCCAGTAGATCGGGAAGATCGACATCGCCCCGGCTGCGATCAGCGTCGCGTAGGTCAGCTTGCTGGCGCTCCACAGGTGTTGACTGGCTTTCACGCTCACCCCTCCTTGCGGGTGCTGTTGCCGAGTCGGCGGATCACCAGCACGTTGATCAGCGAGATGACGACGATGAGGGCGAACAGCATCCAGGCGATGGCCGAGCCGTAGCCGAAGTTGAAGTGCGGCGCGAAGGCGTTCTCGAACATGTACATGGTCATCGTCTGCGACTCGCGCAGCGGCCCGCCGCGGATCGGGTTCGTGCCGGAGTTGAACAGCAGCGGCTCGGTGAACAGCTGCAGCCCGCCGATGGTGGAGATGATGACGCAGAAGATGATCGTGGGCCGCAGCATCGGCACGGTCATCGACCAGAACTGCCGGACCGGGTTGGCGCCGTCGATCGCCGCCGACTCGTACAGGTCCTTGGGGATGGACTGCATTGCGGCCAGGAAGATCAGCGCGTTGTAGCCGGTCCACCGCCAGTCGACCATCGTGGAGATGGCCACCCAGGAGCCGATCTTGTTGTTGCGCCAGTCGATGGCGTCGAGCCCGATCAGGTCCAACGCCCAGTTGATCATGCCGAACTCGCGGCTGAACAGTTGCCCGAAGACGATCGCCACCGCAGCCGTCGAGGTGATGTTCGGGATCAGGATGCTCATCCGGAACGAGGTCCGGGCCCGCAGTTGCCGGTTCAGCAGGTGCGCCAACCACAGCGCCAGCAGCAGCTGCGGCACCGTCGAGATGACGAAGATGCCCAGCGTGTTGAGCACCGAGTTCCAGAAGTCGCCGTCGCCGAGCAGTTTGCTGTAGTTGTCGAAGCCGACGAACGGGTGGTCGGCAGCGAGCAGGTCCCAGTCGTGCAGCGACACCCAGAACGTGTAGCCGAGCGGGTAGGCGCCGAAGATAGCGAACAGTACGAAGAACGGCGCGATGTAGAGGTACGGCGAGGCTCTGGTGTCCAGCCGGGCCAGCCACACCCGGGGCCGCGCCGGCGGCGGCTCGGGCTGTCGCCGGGCCGGCCGGGCGGCGGCGGCGGGGGCGGTCCGTGCGGCGTCGTCCGCCGCGTCCGCCGCCTCGTCCGCCGGCGCCACCCGGCCCGCGGTCACTTCTCGGCCGCCGTCTTGGCGTTGCTCACCGCGTCGGCCCAGCCGGTCTCGGCGGTACGCTGACCCAGCTCGACGGTCCGCACGGCGTTCTCCACCTCGGTCCGGACCGCCTGGTTCTTCGGCCCCATGTAGACCGGCTTGAGGCTCAGCGCGCCCTCGCCGAAGATCTGTCCGACCGGTGCGTCACTGAAGTACGCGTTGGTCGACTCGGTGATCGCCGGGTCCTCCAGCGCCTGCGGCGACGACGGCAGCGGTCCCTTGGCCTCGAACGCCGCGATGTGGCCTTCCGGGCTGGTCAGGAACTTCAGCAGCTCGGCCGCCTCTTCCGGGTGCTCGCTCTGTGCCGGCACCGCCAGGTGCGACCCGCCCCAGTTGCCGCCGTCGCCGGGCACCTGGGCGATGTCCCACTTTCCGGCCGCCTCCGGGCCGGCGTTGCCCTCGATGACCCCGGTCATCCAGGCCGGGCAGGCGATGGTGGCGAACTTGGCCTGCTTGAACGCGGAGACCCATTCGTCGGACCAGGCGCCGTACTTGCCGGACAGGTTCGAGTCGATGATGTCCATGGTGATGTCCCAGGCCTGCTTGACGGCCGGGTTGGTGTCCACGACGAGGTTGTCGGCCAGGTCGTAGTAGTGGTAGCCGTCGGCGGCGCCGGCGGTCTGCAGCACGATCGTGTTGAACGTGTTGGTGGCCGCGTCGAGGAACGACGCCCCGGTGTTGGCGGCGACGAACTGCTCGCCGACGGTGATGTAGTCGTCCCAGGTCGGCCAGAGCGCGGAGACCTCGTCGCGGTCGGTGGGCAGCCCGGCGGCTTCGAACAGGTCGGTGCGGTAGCACATCGCCATGCCGCCGACGTCGGTGCCGAGCCCGATCAGCTGGCTGCCGTCGGCGGTCAGCGCCTGGTCCCACTTCCAGGGCATGAAGTTGCCTTCGAGCTCGGCCGCGCCGTACTCGAGCAGGTTGACGAAGTTCTGCGGGTTGGCCTTGTACTCGACCAGCAGTCCCTCTTCGATGGCGACGATGTCGCCGGCTCCCTTGCCGGCGGCCAGCCACTGGGTCAGCTTGGGGGAGTACTCGTCGAGGTTGGTGCCGGTGCCCCGTTCGACGATCTTGATGCCGGGGTTCTCCGCCTCGTACTGCTGGTAGAGCTCTTCGTAGCCGAACTGACCGAAGACATCGACGGTGAGGGTGATGGTGCCGTCGTCGGCGGCATCGTCGCCGCCGCAGCCGGTGGCGGCGACGAGCACGGTGACCGCTGCGGCGGTCGCGGTGACCAACCGGCGGCGTGAATTTACGCCCATGGATTGACCCCTCTCAGGTCCAGGCATGGTGGGGTGCGGAAACAGCGTGGTGTGGTGGCACTTCGCTCTCGCCGCAAATCCGGCGGGGTGCCCGGTACAGGTCCCGTGGGAAACCGTGAGAGCGCTCTCACGAGAGTGGGACCTCAGTCCGTCTCATGTCAAGAGAGCGCTCTCAGAAAGTTGCCGGCGTGTTACCTACCGCCCCGAGCCGGGAGGTAGGTCAGCCGACGAGCAGGGAGTCGAGCAGAGCGGTGTCGCCGGAGGTGCCCAGCACCTCGAAATCCACCCGGCCGTACAGGCAGAGCAACAGATCACTGGCGGTGCCGGTGGCCACAGCGCGGGTGTGATGGTCGTCGGAGTCGAGGATCGTGTCGGTGTCCAGCAACGCCATGCCCTCGCCGCGCAACCGGACGTACCACTCCTGCTCCGCGTCGGTGGCGACCAGATGCACCACCCCGTACGCCGCTTTCGGCGCCCGGCGGCGCCCGGCCGGCAGCCAACTGTCGAGCACCTCGCTGACGCCGTCGGCGGCCAGTTTCGCCTCCACCGGCTCCACCGAGGCGATCGCCATCTGCGCGTCCCACCGGTGCACCGCGGTCTCGTGTGCCATCCGCCGCGACCAGAACCCCGCCTTCTTGGCCTGCGGCGCCCAGTTCCACGCCGGCATCTCCGGATCGAGCCCGTCCAGCAGGGTGAGCAGCGCGTCGAACTCCTGCTGCCACCAGGCGACAGCCTCGTCGCCGCCGGGCCGGCCGGTCATGTCGGAACCCCCGGCGGGTGGCTCGGTGACGCCACGTGCCACCGACTCGCGCACCCAGGCGTAGACGGCACCGAGATGGTGCACCAGATCGACGACCGTCCAGTCCGGGCAGGACGGCACCGGCGAGTCCAGCGGCGCCTCGGCGATCGCGGCCCGGAACATCGGACCCTCCGTGCGCAGCGCGCCGAGCCAGAAATCCTTGGAGCCGTGCAGTCTGCTCATCGCGATCCTCCAGGTCGAGCCGACGGCCGGTGGCATGCCGCAGGTGCATTCCAGCCTAGGGTGAAGGGCGTGCCCGACGTTAGTGCCCACGCGCCATCTGCTGAAGACCCGACGGCCGTTGCGCCGTTGGCACGCTATACCACGCTCGGCCTCGGCGGGCCGGCCGACCGACTGGTCGAGGCGAGCACCGCCGACGAGCTCGTCGCCGCCGTGCGCGCCGCCGGCCGGCACCACGAGCCGATCCTGCTGCTCGGCGGCGGCAGCAACGTCGTCATCGGCGACGACGGCTTTCCCGGCACCGCGGTCCTGGTCCGCTCCCGCGGATTCCAGGTGATCGCCGAGGAGCCGGCCGCCGCCGGTGAGCCGGCCACTGTCACCATCCGGGTGCAGGCCGGCGAGCCGTGGGACGACCTGGTCGCGGCCACCGTCGCCGCCGGTTGGTCCGGCGTGGAATGTCTGTCCGGCATTCCCGGCTCGGCCGGCGCCACCCCGATCCAGAACGTCGGCGCGTACGGCCAGGAAGTCGCCGAGACCGTCGCGACGGTGCACGTGTACGACCGGCTCACCGGCGAGCGGCACGCGCTGCCCGCCGCCGACTGCCGGTTCGCGTACCGGGAAAGCCTGTTCAAGCGCAACGACCGCTACCTGATGCTCGCGGTCGACTTCCGGCTCGTGCGCAGCGAACTGTCCACCCCGATCCGGTACGCCGAACTCGCCCACGCCGTCGGCGTCGCCACCGGTGACCGGGTGCCGCTGGCCGACGCGCGGGCGGCGGTGCTACGGCTACGGGCCGGCAAGGGAATGGTGCTCGACCCGACCGACCCCGACACCTGCTCGGTCGGCTCGTTCTTCATGAACCCGGTGCTGGACGCCGACGCCGCGGAGGCGTTCCGGGCGCGGGTCGCCGCCGCCGGTGTCGGCGACCCGCCGACCTGGCCGGTCACCGCTGGGGGGACCGGGTCGCTGAAGGTCAGCGCCGCCTGGCTGATCGACAAGGGCGGCTTCGGCAAGGGCTACCCAGGGTTGGACACGCCGGTGGCCATCTCGAGCAGACACACCCTGGCGCTCACCCATCGGGGTGGCGGCAGCACCGCTGAGCTACTGGAGCTGGCCCGGACCATCCGCGACGGGGTGCGTGCCCGGTTCGGCGTCTCGCTGCACCCGGAGCCGGTGCTGGTGGGCTGCACCTTCGACTGACCGGGGCGACCGCCGACCAGGCTAGGTCGGGGCGACCGCCGACCAGGGCACGGTCAGCTCGCCGAGCCGCCAGCGGGCCGGCCGGTCGTACACCGGCCAGCCGCTGTCGCGGACCGCCGACACCGCCCGCAGCCACCGCTGCCGTGGCCCGTACGGGGCATAGCCGGCCGCCGCCTGCCAGCCGTCGTCGAGGGCCCGCAGCAGCGAGTGCACCGGCTCACCGGGCACGTTGCGGTGGATCAACGCCTTCGGCAGCCGTTCGGCGAGCACCGCCGGCCCGGCGCCGTCCGGGTCGGCCAGGGTGGTCAGCCGGGCGGCCAGGGTCAACGACACCGGGCCGGCGGCGTCCAACAGCACCCAGGAGGCGATCCGGCCCAACTCGTCGCAGGTCCCCTCGACCAGTAGCCCGCCCGGTGCCAGCGCGGCCCGCATCGTCGCCCATCCGGCGGCGACGTCGTCCTCGGCGTACTGGCGCAGCACGTTGAACGCGCGGACCAGCACCGGCCGCAGTCCGGCCAATTCGAACCCACCTCGGGCGAAGGTCAGCGCCGGCGGTGCGGCGGCCGGCGCCGCCTCGGCGACCCGCACCGGGTCGATCTCCAGCCCGACCACCCGCAGATCCGGTCGCACCGCTGCCCGTAGCCGCCGCAAGAGCTCTACTGTGGTCACTGGAGTGGCTCCGAAACCGAGGTCGACGACGAGGGGGTCGGCGGCGGCGGTCAGCGCCGGCCCGCAGCGGTACGCGATCCACCGGTCGGCCCGACGCAGCCGATTCGGCGCGGTGGTGCCCCGGGTGACCACCCCCAGCGGCCGGCGCGGACTCACCCCGACTGCGCCCGGTGCACCTTGTGCTGGGCGGCCTGCGCCAACGGGCGGACCACCAACCGATCGACGTTGACGTGCTGCGGGCGGGTCGCGCACCAGGCGACACAGTCGGCGATGTCATCAGCTACCAGCGGCTGCGCCACCCCCGCGTAGACGGCGTCGGCACGCGCGGCGTCGCCGCCGAACCGCACCAGGCCGAACTCGTCGGTGCGGACCATCCCCGGGTCGATCTCGACCACCCGTACCGGCCGGCCGCACAGCTCCAGCCGCAGCGTCTCGGCCAGCGCGGTCTGCCCGTGCTTGGCGGCCGTGTAGCCGCCGCCGCCCTCGTAGACGACCTGACCGGCGGTCGAGCCGATCACCAGCACGGTGCCGGCGCCGCTGGCCTGCAGCGCGGGCAGCAGGGCCTGGGTGACCCGCAGCGTGCCGAGCACGTTCACCTCGTACATCCACCGCCAGTCGGCCACCGACCCGGACTCGACCGGGTCCAGTCCGCGCGCCCCGCCGGCGTTGTTGACCAGCAGGGTCGCCGCACCCGGCAGGTCGTCGACGCGGCGGGCCAACGCGGCGACCGAGGCGTCGTCGGTGACGTCGCAGCCCACGGCGGTGGCGGTGCCGTCGGCGTCGCGGATCGCGGTCACCAGCTCGGCGAGGCGGTCGGCGCGGCGGGCGGCGGCGACCACGTGGAAACCCTCGGTGGCCAACCGGCGGGCGGTCGCGGCACCGATCCCGCTGGACGCTCCGGTCACGATGGCAATCGGCTTCATCCGGCCATTGTCCCGCAGCGGTCCCGCGGCGATCGCCACGGTGTCCGCCGCGACGTGGTGACCGGCCTGCGCCGACCGCGCAGTGCTGACCTGCGGCGACGCGGGGCGGCTGGCGAGAGGTTGATCACCCCGGGGCGGCGGAGTGAGGCATGCCTCTGCCTGGACGGGGAAGATGTGGCAGGTCGTCGTGGTTCCTGGCGATTGGCGGCTGGTCACCAAGGGTGGCAGAGGGAGTGGACGTGGTGCAGGTGGGCGAGGTCAGCGAGGCCGAGGAACGGCCGCTACCGATTCCCCGCCGGGTGGCGACGCTGTCGGTGCACACCTCCCCGCTGGACCAACCGGGCACCGGCGACGCCGGCGGGATGAACGTCTACATCGTCGAAGTGTCCCGTCGGCTCGCCGAAGCCGGCGTCGAGGTGGAGATCTTCACCCGGGCGACCGCCGGAGGCGTACCACCGGTGGTGGAGATGTCGCCCGGGGTGCGGGTCCGCCAGGTGGCCTCCGGGCCGCTGGAACCGCTGCCGAAGGAGGACCTGCCGGCACAGCTGTGCGCCTTCACCGCCGGCGTGCTGCGGGCCGAGGCGGCGCGGGCACCCGGCTACTACGATCTGATCCACTCGCACTACTGGCTCTCCGGGCAGGTCGGCTGGCTGGCCAAGGACCGCTGGGGCGTGCCGTTGGTGCACACCGCGCACACGCTCGCCAAGGTGAAGAACGCCCGGTTGGCGACCGGTGACCGTCCGGAGCCGGCGTCCCGGATCGTCGGCGAGGAACAGGTCGTCGCCGAGGCCGACCATTTGGTGGCGAACACCCGGACCGAGGCGGGTGAGCTGATCGACTGGTACGGCGCCAGCGGCGACCGGGTGAGCGTCGTCGAGCCCGGGGTCGACCTGGACCGGTTTCGGCCGGCCGCGCCCGGCCGGGCGGACGCGGAGCGGGCCGCCGCCCGGCAGCGGTTCGGCCTGCCACCGGGCGGGCGGTTGGTGGCGTTCGTCGGCCGGATCCAGCCGTTGAAGGCGCCGGACGTGCTGCTGCGGGCGGTGGCCGCGCTGCGTGGCCGGGATCCCGACGCGGTCGCCGACCTGACCGTGGTGATCGCCGGTGGGCCCAGTGGCACCGGGCTGGATCAGCCGGGTGCCTTGATCGACCTGGCGAAGGCGTTGCGCGTCGACGACCTGGTGCGGTTCCTGCCGCCGCTGCGCGGCGACGCCCTGCCGGCCCTGTTCCGGGCCGCGGACCTGGTCGCGGTGCCGTCGTACAACGAGTCGTTCGGCCTGGTCGCCCTGGAGGCCCAGGCCTGCGGTACGCCGGTGCTGGCCGCCGCCGTCGGCGGTCTGGTCACGGCGGTCCGCGACGGGTACAGCGGAATGCTGGTCGACGGGCACGACCCGGACGAATGGGGCCGGGCCCTCGGCGGCCTGCTCGCCGCACCAGGTCTGCTGCGGCGGCTCGGCCAGGGCGCGGTGGCTCACGCACGGCAGTTCTCCTGGACGCGCACTGCGGAAGGGCTGCTCGCCGTCTACGGTGAGGCGGTGTGCGCGTACCGCCGGACGGTGGCCGCCGGGATGTGCCGCGACGCCGACGCGCTGTCGGCGAGCATCCGCTGACCGACCGACCGGAGGACCATGAACAGGCGGGGCGAAGTGGGCGCGCTGATCGAGACGGTCTGCGCCGACCGCGAACTGGCCTGGGAGGGTACCGGCGAATACTCGTACGCGGTGACGTTGCCGGGCACGCACAAACTCAAGACGGTGTGCAACCTGATCGTCGGTGAGCACGCATTGCGGGTGGAGGCGTTCGTGATGCGCCAACCCGATGAACGCCGTACCGAGTTGTGGACGTGGCTGCTGCGGCGCAACGCGCGAATGTACGGCGTAGCGTTTTCGATCGACGTGGTTGGCGACATCTATCTCACCGGCAGGGTGGGACTGGCCGGAGTGAACGAGGACGAACTCGACCGAATTCTCGGCTCGGTGCTGACCTACGCCGACGAGTCGTTCGACACGATGCTGGAGATCGGCTTCGGTACGGCGATCCGTCGCGAGTGGGAATGGCGGGTGAAACGGGGTGAATCGCTGGCCAACCTTCAAGCATTCGCGCACCTTTTCGGCGACAATCCGACGAAAGATCCAGGTTTGTAGAGAACCAGTAGGGTACTGCTCGCATGGTGGCGCAATCGTCGCCCGCTGCCCCCCACAGGACACTGTCAAGGGAGTGAGCAGACATGCCTCAACAGACCAGCACCCGGCGCCGGAGTTCCGCATCGAACGGACCGAGGTCGAACGGGCAGAACCGGTCCAGCCGTAGCGCCGGTTCGGCGCGGGCCAGCTCGACCCGCGGCTCCGGGTCCCGCTCGGCGACCGCGATCATCAACCGGGCGGGTGGCAGCATCCGGGAGGCAGACCTCGCCGAGTTGCGGGTGGAGGATCTGCGTGGCGAGTTGCGCAAGCGTGGCGTGACCGGCACGTCCAACCTGCGTAAGCCGGACCTGATCAAGTCGCTGGCCCGGGCGATGCGCCGAGGCACGCCGGCTCGGGCCCAGCAGGCGTCGCGGCCGAAGGCCGGCTCGCCCAACTCCCGTACCGGCAGCAGCCCGGCCCGCAAGAGCGCCGGATCGGCCCGCAAGAGTGCTACCGGTAGCACCCGCAAGAGCGCCGCGTCGAGCGCCCGGCGATCCACCGGGCCGGCCCCCAAGAGCACACCGGCCGGTGCCCGCCGGAGCCCTTCGGCCAGCGCGCGAAAGTCCGCCTCGGAAAGTGCCCGTAAGAGCGCTGCCGGTGGTGCCCGCAAAAGCACCTCGGCCAGTACCCGCAGATCCACCGGGTCGGACCGCAAGAGCACCGCTGGTTCCGGCGGTGGTGGTGGCTCGCGGGCCAGCGGGGCCGGTGGTGGCGGCGTCCGCACCGGGTCTTCCTCGTCGCGTTCGTTGAAGTACGCGCAACGTATCGACCGTGCGGACCAGCACGCCGAGCGGGCCGGGCGCAGCCTGGTGACCACCGACCATCAGGTGATTCGGCAGTGGGCGCAGGCCCGTGGCGGCACCCCTGCCACGGTCGGCACTCCCCGCGACGGCCGGCCTAGTGTGCTGCGGATCGACTTCCCCGGCTATGGGGGCGCGAATCTGCGGCATATCTCCTGGGATGAGTGGTTCGGCACCTTTGATATTCGCCGACTGAATTTCATCTATCAGGAACAGCGTACGGACGGCACGCCGAGCAATTTCTTCCGGCTCGAATCGCCCGATCGCGAGGATGCCTGAGTGTGTCACGTTCGTTACTCATTGAGGTCGGCGGCGGCCTAAACCCGTCCGCGTACCGAATTGTGTGATTGGCGGTACAACTGAACTGGCTTGTGAGTAGGAAGCGCCAAGAACTACGGTTGTCGTACGCGCCGAGCCCGGAGAATGGCTGGGGGCCGCCGGACCGGTTCGGTTCGGATGTCCGGGCGACGACGTGTCGGGATACAGGTGGCATTGGGCCGTTGGGGGACGGCGCCACCCGAGACCGGCGGT
The DNA here is from genome assembly GCF_048060115.1 of Micromonospora sp. LOL_023. Taxonomy (NCBI): domain Bacteria; kingdom Bacillati; phylum Actinomycetota; class Actinomycetes; order Micromonosporales; family Micromonosporaceae; genus Micromonospora; species Micromonospora sp. LOL_023. The sequence continues at coordinate 157,276 of NZ_JBHMIM010000004.1, read as the reverse complement.
GAGTGGGAGCGACGCTTACGGGGGTGAGTGTCGCTCCCCGCCGCCGGTTATCCGTTCTCTGGTCCGGTGACTACCGCTGCCCGGCGACGACCGCTGAGCCGCCGGCGCCAGCGGCCGCAGGGGACTCGTCCAGTCGAGCCGGCTGGGATTCCGGCTGCGCCCACCCGGCCGGCGGCGCCGGCCGGGATGTGGCCGGCGGCGTCGCGACCGAGGCGGCCGCCCGCAACTCGGCGGCCCGCCGTTCCCGGGCCGGACCGGCAATCAACTGACCCACCGCGACCACCCCGCCGATCGCGGCACAGCCGAGCCACAGCGCGGTGTTTCCCGCGTACTGCCAGACGAAGCCGCCGGTGATCGGCGCGGCGAAGGCGGCGACCGACCAGGACAGCGAGAAGACCCCCTGATAGCGGCCGCGCAGCGCGGCCGGGGTCAGCTCGGCGATCAGCGTGGCGTTCGACGGCGAGTTGAGCATCTCACCGGCGGTCCAGATCAGCACTGTCACCGCGTACAGCCAGGCGACGTCGGCGACGGCGGTCAGGCCGAAGCCGACCCCGACGATCACCGCAGCCAGAGCCAGTACGTGCGACCGGTTGCGACCGGCGATCAGCCGGGGCACGAAGAGCTGCCCGACCACGATCAGTACGCCGTTGAGCGCCATCACCATGCCGAACGTGGTGGGCGAGAGCCCGTCGTCGGCCATCGCGATCGGCAACATCGCGCCGTGCTGCATGAACACCATGGCCAGCAGGACGTTGAGCCCGACGAAGCCGAGGAAGACCCGGTCGCCGACGACCGTCAGCAACCCGGCCGGGCGGGCCGCGACCACGGCCGCGTCCAGCGGTGCCGCCGGCCTGGTCGCCGGCCTGGTCTCGCCGATCTTGACGAAGACGAGCGCGGCGGTGGCCAGAGTGGTGCTCGCGTTCACGGCGAACAGCAGGAAGTAGTCGACCTGCGCGGCGAGTCCGGCGAGCACCGCCGCGAAGGCGTACCCCAGGTTGATCGCCCAGTAGTTGAGCGAGAAGGCCCGCAGCCGGTCGGCGGCCGGGACCACGTCGATCATCATCGCCCCGTACGCCGGCCGGGTGCCCTCGTTGAACAGGCCGAGCAGCGCGGCACCCACCAGGAGCAGCCACCACCGGTCGGCCAACCCGAGGACGATCAGCATGGTGGCTGCGCCCACCTGCCCGGTGAGCAACGTCGGGCGGCGGCCCCAACGGTCGGCGAGGGTCCCGCCGAGCAGGGTGCCGACGGCTCCGCCGGCACCCCAGGCACCGAGCACCAGACCGGCCTGCGCCCCGGACAGGCCGCGTCCGGCGGTCAGATAGATGGCCAGGAAGATCACGACGAACGAACCGAGCCGGTTGATCAGGCTGCCGGTCCACAGGTACCAGAAGGTGGTCGGCAGGCCGCCGGTGGTCTGCCGTAGCCATGCCCGTGCTCCCCGCACCCCGACCCCCGTGCAAGTAATGATCCGATGTCAGGCTTGTGCCTTACACCGTAGTGGTGGGCGGGTCGACCGGGCAGGCGAATTTCGGCGTGGCGGTCGTCACCCGCGGCCGATCGTCGTCGGGCCCGTGCATCCGCCCGCGCCTGGTCCGGCAGGATGGACGGCATGACTGTGGGGACACTGGTGCTGCTCCGGCACGGAGAAAGCGAGTGGAACGCGAAGAACCTCTTCACCGGTTGGGTCGACGTGGACCTGACCGCCAAGGGCGAGACCGAGGCCCGGCGCGGCGGTGAGCTGCTGGCCCAGCACAACGTGCTGCCCGACATCGTGCACACGAGCGTGCTGCGGCGGGCCATCCGTACCAGCGAGCTGGCGCTGCACACCGCCGACCGGGGCTGGATCCCGGTCCGCAGGTCGTGGCGGCTCAACGAGCGGCACTACGGCGCGCTGCAGGGCAAGAACAAGAAGCAGACCCTCGAGGAGTACGGCGAGGAGCAGTTCATGCTCTGGCGTCGCTCCTACGACACGCCACCGCCGCCGATCGCCGACGACGACGACTGGTCGCAGGTCGGCGAGGCCCGCTACCGGGCACTGCCACCAGAGCTGATGCCACGCACCGAATGCCTGGCCGACGTGGTGGACCGGATGCTGCCGTACTGGTACGACGAGATCGTGCCGGACCTGCTCGACGGGCGGCAGGTGCTGGTCGCCGCGCACGGCAACTCGCTGCGGGCGCTGGTCAAGCACCTGGACGGGATCTCCGACGAGGCGATCGCCAAGCTGAACATCCCGACCGGCATCCCGCTGCGCTACGACCTCGACGGTGCGCTGCGTCCGATCAACCCGGGCGGCGACTACCTCGACCCGGACGCCGCCGCGGCGGCAGCCGCCGCAGTCGCCAACCAGGGCCGCTGACGGCAGGCTTCGGGCGGTACGGCCGGGTGCCGTACCGCCGGAAGCCGCGTCCCACCTGGCTGGCCGATCGGCCGGCGGGCCAGCCAGGAGCAGGCACCGTCGGTGCCGCGAGCGGCGGGTTGGACGGCCGGTCAGCTGGTCACCCGGCCGGGTTGACCCCGGTCACGTGGTAGACGACCCGCCGACCGGCGTTGACCGCGTGGTCGGCGTACCGCTCGTAGAACCGGCCCAGCAGGGCACCGTCGATCGCGGTCTCCGCGCCGTACGGCCAGTCCTTGCTCAGCAGGATCCGGAACAGCTTGCTGTGCAGGTCGTCCATGGCGTCGTCGTCGCCGTCCAGCTCGGCGGCGGTCTCCGCGTTCGGCGTCCGCAGTACCTCGATCACCTTGGCGATCATCCGGTCGGCGACCTGCGCCATCTCGTCGAAGACGTCGCGCAGCTCGGCCGGCACGGCCGGCGACGGGTGCCGGCGTAGCGCGGTCTTGGCGACGTGGTCGGCCAGGTCACCCATCCGCTCCAGCCCGGACGCCACGTGCAGCGCGGTGATCGCCATCCGCAGGTCGGAGGCGACGGGTGCCTGTCGGGCCAGCAGGTCGCTGACCTTCTCCTCGACGGTGCGGTACAACGCGTCGATCTCGGCATCACTGACCAGCACCAGCTCGCCGGCCTCGCGGTCGGCCTTGAGCAGCGCTCCGGTCGCCCGCCGCAGCGCGATCCGGGCCGCTTCGGCCGTCGATACCAGCAGGTCGCTGATCTCCTGCAGCTCGGCCTGGAACTCCTCGCGCATGGTGACCTTCCGTCGTCGTCGTGGCCAGGGGCCGGCTCGGCCCCCGCCGGTGGTGCTTCGGCCCCCGCCGGTGGTGGCGGATCGACCCTGCCGGGCCGGCCGGTGTCGCCCACACGGTAGGGCGGCTGCGGGGCGGCCAGATGAACTGCGGTGAACGAAGCTCGGATTCAATGTGAACATCTGGCGATCGCGGTGGCAAATGTCCTGTTCCGGTGGCCGGTCAGGTTAACAATGACTCTACGATCGCCCCGTGGATTGGGCGGTTCTGGCCGGCGGCACGGCCGTCGGCACCGGCGGCGGGCTCGTCGCCGGGCTGCTCCTGGCGCGAGCCCGGGCACGACATCTGGCATCCGCTGCCGCGCGAGGCGGCAGCGGTCAGCGCACGCCCAGCGACAGGAGGCCATCGATCGTCGCGAACGACACCGCCCCGCCGGCACCGCAGCGCGGCCTCCTGGACGCCCTGGCCCGCAAGAGCATCGACTCGCTGCGCGTCGGGGTGGTGGTCCTCGACGCCAGCGACGTGCCGGTGCTGGTCAATCCGGCGGCCCGGGCGATGGGCATGCTCCGGGCCGGGTCAACCCCGGGCAGCATCGCCGCCCACCCGATCATCCGTACCCTCGCCGGACAGGTCCGGCGCACCGGGGTGCGCCGCGAGGTCGAGCTGGACCTGCCCCGGGGCAGGGAAGGCGGCACCCAGGACCCGCTCGGCGTACACCTGCGCGCCGTCGGACTCAGCGGCAACCACGTCGCGATCGAAGCCGCCGACGTGACCGAGTCGCACCGGGTGGCCCGGGTACGCCGGGACTTCGTCGCCAACGTCAGCCACGAGCTGAAGACGCCGATCGGCGCGCTGCAACTACTGGCCGAGGCGTTGCTGGACGCCACCGATCCGGACAGCGCCATCGCCGGGGCGTCCGCCGGCGGCCCCGACCCGTCCGAGGACGTGGCAGCTGCCCGCCGCTTCGCCGAACGGATCCAGCACGAGTCGACCCGGCTCGGTCGGCTCGTCAACGAACTGCTGGAACTCACCCGGCTACAGGGTGCCGAACCGCTGCCGGCCCCGGATCCGCTCGCCGTCGACTGGGTTCTCGCCGAGGTCGTCGACCGGACCCGGACCACCGCCGCCGCCCGCAAGATCGAGGTGGTGGTGGCCGGGGAACGCGGGGTGACGGTCTACGGCAGCGACAGCCAGATCGCCACCGCGGTGGCCAACCTGGTGGAGAACGCGGTCGCGTACTCCGGCGAAGGCACCCGGGTCACCGTGACCGTGGACCGCGACGATGAGTACGTCGGCATCGCCGTGACCGACCAGGGCATCGGAATCGCCCCCGACGAGGTCGACCGGATCTTCGAACGGTTCTACCGGGCCGACCAGGCGCGCTCGCGGACCACCGGCGGCACCGGACTCGGCCTCGCCATCGTGAAACACATCGCCACGAACCATGGCGGTCGGGTGGATGTGTCAAGCACGCTTGGTGGCGGGTCGACGTTCACCCTGCGGTTGCCTGCCAGCCCGCCGGACGAAGCCCTGCCGTTGCCCGAATCGGTTGAGATCGAGGCTGGTCCGGCCACGTCTTCGCAGGTCTGAGCGATCAGGCCGGACATAGGGAAGGAAAATCAGGTGGCCCGGGTACTCGTGGTCGAGGATGAAGAGTCGTTTTCCGACGCGCTCTCCTACATGCTGCGCAAAGAGGGATTCGAGGTGTCGGTGGCGCCGACCGGCACGGTGGCGCTCACCGAGTTCGACCGGACCGGCGCGGACATCGTGCTGCTCGACCTGATGCTGCCGGAGATGTCCGGCACCGAGGTCTGCCGGGAACTGCGCCAACGCTCCCGGGTGCCGATCATCATGGTCACCGCCCGGGACAGTGAGATCGACAAGGTGGTCGGGCTGGAGATCGGTGCCGACGACTACGTCACCAAGCCGTACTCGCCACGCGAACTGGTCGCCCGGATCCGGGCCGTGCTGCGCCGGCAGAGCACCGAGGTGGCCGAGCCGACCACCCCGACGTTGAGCGCCGGCCCGGTCCGGATGGACGTCGAACGGCACGTCGTCACCGTCGCCGGTGGGTCGGTGCAGCTGCCGCTGAAGGAGTTCGAGCTGCTCGAGCTGCTGCTGCGCAACGCCGGTCGGGTGCTTACCCGGGGGCAGCTGATCGACCGGGTGTGGGGCGCGGACTACGTAGGCGACACCAAGACGCTCGACGTGCACGTCAAGCGGCTGCGCTCCAAGATCGAGCCGGAGCCGTCCGCGCCGCGCTACATCGTCACCGTGCGCGGGCTGGGCTACAAGTTCGAGCCCTGATCCGGGCGTACCGCCCGGCACGCCCTGGGTCGGTCCGGCCCGCCGCGGGTCCTGATCAGTCCGCCCGTCGGGCGGTCGGCGGTCGGCGTCGCGGCGTCGCCGGATGTGCCGCCACCAGGCCACGGCGGGCGCGGGCCGCGCACAACTCGGCCAGCCGGGCGTACGCCGCCGTGCCGATCAGCGCGGTCAGCTCCGGCTCGTACGACAGGTACATCGGTTCGGTGCCGACGTGCGCGTCCGGCGACGAGGTGCACCACCAGTGCAGGTCGTGCCCGCCGGCGCCCCAGCCGCGCCGGTCGAACTCGGTCAGCGTGGAAACCAGCATCTTGCTGTCGTCCGGGCGTTTGGTCCACTCCTGGTCACGGCGGATCGGCAGCTGCCAGCAGACGTCCGGTTTGTACTCCAGCGGATGTACCCCGTCGCGTAGCGCCTGGGCGTGCAGCGCGCAGCCACCACCCCCGGGGAAGTCAGCGTCGTTGTGGAAGACGCACGGCCCGTCGGCAGACTGGGTGGCGGTGCGCCGGGCCGGATTGTTGCCGTCGATGCTGTCCATCTCGGTGTAGTTCTTGAATCCCCGCCGGTAGTGCTGCCAGGTCTGCGGGGTCAGCCGCTTCGCCGCCGCCTTCACCCGCTCCTCGTCGTCGGAGTCGGTGAAGAACGCGCCGTGTGAGCAGCACCCGTCGGCGGCCCGCCCGGCGATGATGCCGTGGCAGGACTGCCCGAACACGCACGTCCAGCGGGACAGCAACCAGGTCAGGTCGGCCCGGATCAGATGCTTGGCGTCAGCCGGGTCGACGAACTCGATCCACTCCCGGGGAAAGTCGAGTTCGACCTCCCGGCTACGGGGGTCGTCCGGTTGCTCGACCAGAATCCGGAGCTCGTCGCGACGTGCCACCAGGTCAGCGTACGCCTGCCACCAGGTACGGGCCGGGCAAGCGGTGGCCGGCGGGCCGGTGGCCGGCGGGCAAGCGGTGGCCGGCGGGCAAGCGGTGGTCGGCCGGTGGGCGGTCGGGGCAGCCGGCCCGCCGGGTTGGCCTAGGGTGATCACATGCGACTGGGCGTGCTCGACGTGGGCTCCAACACCGTGCACCTGCTCGTGGTGGACGCACACCCCGGTGCCCATCCGTGGCCGGCGCATTCGGAGAAGTCGCTGCTGCGGCTCGCCGAGCAGATCGGTCCGGACGGCGCGCTGACCGACGCCGGAGCGGACGCGCTGGTCGAGGCGGTCACCGCGGCGCGGGCCGCCGCCAACCACTGGCAGACCAACGAGCTGATCGCCTTCGCCACCTCGGCGGTCCGCGATGCCACGAACTCGGCACAGGTGCTGGCCCGGGTTCGTGCCGAGACCGGGGTGCACCTGCAGGTGCTCTCCGGCGCCGCCGAGGCCCGGATGACGTTCCTGGCGGTCCGCCGCTGGTTCGGCTGGTCCGCCGGCCGACTGCTGGTTCTCGACATCGGCGGTGGGTCGCTGGAGCTGGCGGCCGGGGTGGACGAGGAGCCGCACCTGGCCCAGTCGTTGCCGCTGGGGGCCGGCCGGTTGACCCGGGAGCGGCTCGGCCTCACCCCGTTCACCGCCAGCCCGCCGGTGGCGCAGTGCGTCACCGAGCTGCGGGAGTACGTCGACGCCCAGGTGCAGCCGCTCGTCCCGCAGTTGCAGGCGCAGGGCTGGGATCGGGCGGTCGGCACGTCGAAGACGTTCCGGACGTTGGCCCGGCTGGCCGGGGCAGCGCCGTCGGGTGCCGGGCTGTGGGCACCGCGTCGGCTCACCCGTACCGGCCTGCGGCAGGTGACCGGATTCATCCGGCACATCCCGCCGGCGGAGCTGCATGAGCTCGAAGGAGTCAGCGCCAGCCGTGGGCATCAGTTGCTGGCGGGGGCGGTGGTGGCCGAGTCGGTGATGCGGCACCTGGGCATCGAGAAGCTGGACATCTGCCCGTGGGCGCTGCGTGAAGGTGTCATCCTGCGCCGGATGGCCCACCTCGACCCCACCTGACCCGACCCCTCCCCACCCCACCCCCTCGCGACGATCTTGCAGTTATCGACAACATTTGCCTGATTTGTCCATCGATAAGTGCAAGATCGTCGGGATCTTGGGGCGGTGCCGGGGGGTGGGTGGGGTCGCTGATCGGCGGGGTTCGGCGAGCCGGGCTAGGCTGGGCGACGTGACCTCCGCGGTACCCGTGTTGCTCTCCAGCTCTTCGGTCTTCCCCGAGCCGACGGCAGCCGCCTTCGAACTGGCCGCCGCGCTCGGCTACGACGGCATCGAGGTGATGGTCTGGACCGACGCGGTCAGCCAGGACGCCGGTGCGCTGAAGGGTCTCACCGCGCACTACGGCGTGCCGGTGCTCGCCGTGCACGCCCCGTGCCTGCTCGTCACCCAACGGGTATGGAGTGCGGATCCGTGGGAACGGCTACGGAGGTCCGCCGTGCTCGCCGAGACCCTGGGTGCGCCCACCGTCGTGGTGCACCCGCCGTTCAGCTGGCAGCGTGACTACGCCCGTACCTTCACCGAAGGCCTGCGGACCCTGCAACGTGCCCACCCGGACCTGCGGTTCGCGGTGGAGAACATGTTCCCGGTACGCATGGCCGGCCGCGAGTTCGTCCCGTACCAGCCCGGCTGGGATCCGACCGCCGTGGGCTACGACGCGTACACCCTCGACCTGTCGCACTGCGCGGCCAGCCGGGCCGACGCGCTCACGCTCGCCGACACGATGGCCGGCGGGTTGGAGCACGTGCACCTCGGCGACGGCAGCGGGCTCGGCCGCGACGAGCATCTGGTCCCCGGCCGGGGCAACCAGCCCTGCGGGGAACTGCTCGACTCACTGGCCCGGCGCGGCTTCCGCGGCGCGGTCGCCGTCGAGGTCAACACCCGGGGCGCCCGCAGCCGTCCGGTGCGGGAAGCAGACCTGCGTGAGGCGCTGGAGTTCGCCCGTCGGCACCTCGCGGCGGGAGTTGGCGAGGGCAGCGAGCGGTCGGCGATCGCCGACCGACCGGCCACCTGAAACCGACCGGCCCGGCCCGGGGCGGCCTCAGGAGACGGTCAGCAGCGGATTGTCGATCGCCGCGCGCTTGCGGGCCCGATGCGCCGCCACGTGCGACCGGGTCGCGCACCGCTCGGAACAGAAGCGCCGGCAGCAGTTCGACGACGTGTCCAGGTAGACGTTTCCGCACCGGGCGTCGGCGCAGACCCCGAACCGGGAACTGCCGTACTCGCACAACCAGACGGACAGCCCCCACACCGCACCGGCCAGGTACTCAGAACTCACCGACGCGCCGCGACTGGTCACGTGCATGTGCCAGTCGTTGGAGTCGTGGCCGGAGATCCTGGGCTGCACCGGGAACGCCTCCAGCAGCGAGTTCAGCTCGGCGACCGCCTGCGCGTCGCGGCCGGTGGTGCCGTACTCGAAGACGTCCCGCAGCCGTTTGGCGGCCCGCCGGAAGATGGCCACGTCGCGGTCCCCGACCTCGTCCAGCATCCAGACGTGTTCGCCGTGGAACAGCGCCTTCAGGTCGTCGAGGTCGGCCAGCGGGGAATTGACCAGATCAACTGCGGTCCGCGCGTAGGCGTCGAAGTCCACCCGACAACCGTAGACGATTCAGCCGCTCAGTTGGGCCGCCACGTAGTGCGGCAGGAAACGTGCGTACCCATCGGTTATCAGACCGCTACTCTCCCGCAACCCGGCGCCGGCGGACTCACCCGCCACCACCCAACTGCCCAGCACCAGGTGGTTGCCGTCGAAAGCGGGCAGCGCCCGGAACTGTTGGTAACACCAGCCTTCGGCTCCGTAGTCACCTGGGCTGTCGATTTCCCCGGCGGCAGTCACGATCCGCACCGACGCGCCTTCCCGGCCCAGCAGCGGCTTGGCGACGTACTCCGGCATGTCACGCGGCCCGTCCAGGTACGCCGGCAGCAGGTACGGGTGGTCGGGGAACAGCTCCCAGAGCACCGCCAGCAGCGCCTTGTTCGACAGCAACAGCTTCCAGGCCGGCTCGATCCAGGTGGTCGGGGTGCCGGGTTCGAGCGCCAACCGGCCGTACGGTTCAGCCAGCATCCACTCCCACGGGTAGAGCTTGAAGCAGGTGGTGATCGGCTGATCGGCCGCGTCGACGAACCGTCGGCCGTCCCAGCCGATGTCCAGCATCGGCAGCAACCGCGCGGTCAGCCCGGCCTGACGGGCGGTCTCGGCCAGGTAGCCGGCGGTCATCAGATCCTCGCCGGAGTCCTCCTCGCTCGACCAGGCCACGTGCAGCGTCGGGTGGTACATCCCGGCCTTGATCTGCGCCCATCCCGCCACCAGCCGTTCGTGCAGGCTGTTCCACTGGTCGAGGTGCGGCCGGGTCTCCTCCAGCCAGTACCACTGCACGATCGCCGCCTCGACCAGCGCGGTCGGGGTGTCCGCGTTGTACTCGAGCAGTTTCGGCGGCCAGGAGCCGTCGTACCAGAGGTCGAACCGGCCGTACAGGGAGGGCGGCTGCTCACGCAACGACCGGGCGACCGCGTCGACGGCCCAGGCCGGTAGGCCGAAGTCGGCGTACCGCCGGTGCGTCACAACGTACTCGGCGGCGGCCACCGTCATTCGGTGCAGTTCCTCGGTCGCCTCCTCCAGGCGCAGCACCTCCGGCAGGTCCAGCGCGTAGCAGGCGGTCTCGTCCCAGTACGACATGACGCTGCCGCCGGGCAGCTCGGTGTCGACGTACACCAGGCCCTGCGCCCGTACCGTGGCGTCCCAGTCCGGTCGGGGTCGGCAGGTTTCGCGGCGCAACGTCAGCCGCCGCAGGAAGCGAGGTGCGTGCCGAAGCCACCCCGGTCCGGCACGGTCGCGCCGGCACCGGCGGTTCCGTCGGCCGCGGCCGCGCCGCCGGTCACCATCCCAGCGGAGCCGGCCCGCGCCCCGGGCACCGCCATCGCCACCACGGCGGTGCCGCCGCCGGAGGCACCGGGGCCCATCGACCGGTCGTCGTCGCAGTCGTCGTCGGAAACCATGTTGCACCCGCTGAGCGTGAGCGCCAGCGCGGTGAGCGCACCGAGCTGGACGCTGGCGGATCTGAGCCGGCGGGGAAAAATCTGGTCCACGGCATTGTTGTAGCTCACTCGCGCACCCCCGCCGCGCCCGGGCCTTGAGCGCTGGTCGGGTCCGACGAGGCAGCGGGGGTTACTCTCGCCCTATGCTTCGCTCGGTCATCCTCGCCGCGTCCCGGTCGACCGCGATCGAACGGCTGGTCGCCACCACCCCACTGAGTCGTGACATCGTCCGTCGGTTCGTCGGTGGCACCACGATCGACGAGGCGCTGAGCGCCGGCGCAGAGTTGGCCGGCGCGGGTCTGACGATCAGCGTCGACCATCTGGGCGAGGACACCACCACCCCGGAGCAGGCCAGCGCGGTACGCGCCGAGTACCTCGCCCTGCTCGACGCGTTGGACCGGGCCGGGCTGGCCACCGGAGCCGACGTCAGTCTCAAGCTCTCGGCGCTCGGGCAGCGCTTCGAAGACAAGGCCGCGACCGACCATGCGCTGGCCATCTGTGTCGCCGCGTCGGCTGTCGGCTGCACCGTGACCCTCGACATGGAGGACCACACCACCACCGACTCGACGCTGGATGTGCTGCAGACGCTGCGGGTGGATCATCCTGACACGGGTGCGGTGCTGCAGGCGTACCTGCGGCGGACCGAGGCGGACTGCCGGGAGCTGGCCACCCTCGGGTCGCGGGTCCGGCTGTGCAAAGGTGCGTACGCCGAGCCGGAGTCGGTCGCCTACCAGTCCGCGATCGACGTCGACAAGTCCTTCGTACGCTGCATGAACATCCTCTTCTCCGGCCCGGGCTACCCGATGGTCGCGTCGCACGATCCGCGGCTGATCGCGATCGCCGAGGACCGCGCCCGCTGGTTCGACCGGGCGCCGGAGGAGTTCGAGTTCCAGATGCTGTACGGGGTCCGGCCAGCCGAGCAGCAGCGGCTCGCCGAAAAGGGCTACACCGTACGGGTCTACCTGCCCTACGGCACGGACTGGTACGGCTACCTGATGCGCCGCCTCGCGGAACGCCCGGCGAACGTGGCCTTCCTCGGCCGGGCGTTGCGTTCGCGCAACTGAGCTGGCACCGGGCATCGACGCAACCCCGGGCCCGATCGTGGAGATCAGCTCACCCGTATCATTCGGCGCGTGACCGACCGGCAGGATCCCGAGCCGACCGAGCGGCCCGACCCGGCGAAGCCTGAGCCGACGGCTGCCGGAGAGCCAGGTCCGTCCGTGCCGGCCGAGCCGGAGTCCGTGCCGGCGGAGCCTGCGCCGTCCGTGCCGGCGGAGCCGGCGGAGCCTGCGCCGTCCGTGCCGTCCGTGCTGGCGGAGCCTGCGCCGACTCCCGTGGTGCGGGAGCCGACCCCGGTGGTGGGCCGACGGTCGGACGACCGTCGTTGGTCGGTTTGGCCGATCCTCGCGGTGGTCGCCACGCTGCTGTTCTGTGCCGCGCCGGTGGTCGGCGCGGTGGCGCTGGTCGACCGGTTGCCGATGCCGGATCCACCGGCGGTGACGCCACTGGTGCCCGCGTCGACCGGTCCGGTGGCCAGTCCGCTGCCCGGCGACCCCCCGGAGGTCACCCAGGCGTGGCTGCGTACCCAGATCGCGGCGCTGCTGGACCAGCAGGCGGCGGCGCTGCTGGCCGGTGACGAACGGGGTTTCCTGGCCGTCGCCGAGCCGGGATCGGTGGCCCGCGAAGACTTGGCCCGGCAGTTCCGGACCCTGCGGGCCATGCAGGTGACCGCCTGGCAGCCGTCGATCAGCACGATGCCGACCGTCTTCGACCCGGCTGCCACCACCGGCATCCCCCGCCCGACCTCGGCGCCGGTGCCTCCGTCGCCGACGGCAACGTCCGGACCCACCGCGTCACCCACCCCCGGGGTGGTCGCGGCACCGGCCGGCTACGCCCAGACGCCGACGCCGACGCCGACCGCGACGCCGACCGCGACTGTCGGTGTGCCGCCGGCCCCGACGACCGGGCAACCGGGCGATTCGCAGCAGACCGGTACGCAGTGGCGGTTGCTGGTCAGCTATCAGCACTGCTTCGTCGTGCCCTCCTGCCGGACCAGCCCGGTGGTGGTCGGCCAGCGGTGGAGCACCGACGGCCAGCGACTGCGCCTGGTCGCCGTCGAGCCGTCGCTGACGCTGCAGGACGGGCCCCGGCCGTGGGAGGTCAGCGAGTTGGTGGTCGCGACCGGTAACCGGACGCTGGTGGCCACCACGGCGGCGTACCGGGATCTGCTGCCGGGGCTGCTGCGCGACGCCGAGGACGCGGCGGCCGTCGCCGACCGGTACGCGATGGCCGGGGACGCTCCGGACCGCTACCGGATCTTCTACGCCGGCGCCGACGAGTGGCTCCGCTGGTACGGCGGTGACCGACCTCAATGGACTGCCGGGTACGCGGTCGCGATCGGCGGCGGGCACTACGAGATAGTGCTCAACGGCACCAACCTGCGTGACGCCCTCCGCCCCGACCTGCTGCGCCACGAGTTGACCCACGCCGCGTCGCTGCCCGACGGCGGCAACCGAGAGCGCGCCGCCTGGTGGTTGATCGAAGGCCTGGCGGAACACGCTGCGTCCGGTGGGCGCCCGGTGGTCCGGTACGAAGGACTGGCCAACGTTCGCCGGCTGGTGCTGGAGCAGGACTGGCAGGGGCCGCTCGACAGCGTCGAGCCGACCGTCGATGCGCAGAACTGGCAGGTCAGCGCCGGCTACGGGGTGGGTTATCTGGCGGTACGGCATCTGGTGGACCGGTTCGGCGAAGAACGTACGATGGCCTTTTTCCGCTCGGTGGTGCACGACGGTCTGGACCTCGACGAGGCTGCCCGGCTGCAGTTCGGCGAGCCCTGGGAGGGGCTGCACCAGGCCTGTGTCGACTACGTGCGGCGGGCCGCGGGCTGAGTGCCGGACCCGGCCGGTCCGCTGCCGGTGCGGTCGTGGCCCGGTCGCCCGTACGGGTGCCGACCGCCGTCCGGCACGATCAAATGACGGAACGGATCGCGCCGGTCACAGTTGCCCCGTTACGGTACTGGTAACACGTGCGTTGCCCGTCGCGGCGCGGAACGGTCCCGCCGGGCGGCACGCGCCGGGGAATGGGATGGGTTGGTGAACCATGGCAGGATCACCACAGTCCGAGGGCAGGTTGTCGGAGGTCAAGTTCCTCACCGTCGCCGAGGTGGCGAAGGTGATGCGGGTGTCCAAGATGACTGTCTATCGACTAGTGCACTCAGGTGAACTCTCCGCGGTGCGCGTCGGCAGGTCGTTCCGGGTGCCGGAACACGCTGTGCACCAGTATCTGCGCGGAGCCTTCCGGGAGTCCGCCTGACAGGATCGCCGAAGGTCTGGTACCAGCGTGGCAGCCGGTCGTCGCCGGGGCCGCGTTGGTGCCGCTGACACGCGCGGGCTAGGCTTGACACCGGCTGTGCCGTCGTGTGCGTGGGTGAGCAAGTTGCGCGATCGTTTCCTGGTGCGGGTGAACCTGCCCGCGGGTGATTCCTCGCGCTGGTGAACCCGCCGCCGGCCGGTCGGTTGTCCAGTTCGGTCCATGTGCCAGCCGCACCCTCGCGGCCCACGGACCGACCCGCACGTTCGTTGGGAAGGCTTTCGTATGGGCTCCGTGGTCAAGAAGCGCCGCAAGCGTATGGCCAAGAAGAAGCACCGCAAGCTGTTGCGCAAGACTCGCGTCCAGCGTCGACGTCTCGGCAAGTGACCGGAGCCGGGCGGTATCTGCCCGGCTCACTCGTACTCCGGTCACCCGCCGGCATTTGGAGGGCCGCATGGTGAGGTCCCCGACCGTCGTGGTCACCGGGACCAGCCGTTTCATCGGTGCCCGGGTCGCCGGCCGGCTCGCCGCCGATCCTCGGGTCGGTCGGGTCATCGGCCTGGACTCGGCCATCCCGTCGTCGGCCCTCGCCGAACTGCTGCGTGACGTCGACCAGGTGCGCGCCGATGCCGGTGCGGCCAGTGGCATCATCGCGGACGTCGACGCGGAAGCCGTCGTGCATCTGGCCGTGGTCAGCGGACCCGACCAGCAGTACGGCGGCCGCGCGGCGATGAAAGAACAGAACGTCATCGGCACCATGCAGCTGCTCGCCGCCTGTCAGCAGGCGACCCGGCTGCGCAAGTTGGTGGTGCGCTCGTCCACGGCCGCGTACGGTGCGTCGTTTCGCGACCCGGCGGTCTTCACCGAGGAGACCGAGCCGCGCGAGGTGCCCCGCGGTGGGTTCGCCCGCGACATCCTCGACATCGAGGCGTACGTGCGCGGCTTCCGCCGCCGCCGCCCGGACACCACCGCGACCGTGCTGCGCTTCGCGCCGTTCATCGGCTCGACCGCCGAGACCAGTCTGACCCGCTACTTCTCCCAGCCGCTGGTGCCGACGGTCTTCGGCCGCGACCCGCGGCTGCAGTTCGTGCACGTCGACGACGCGCTGGAGGTGCTGCACCGGGCCGTCGTCGAGGACCATCCGGGCACCTACAACGTCGCCGGGCCGGGGGTGCTCACCCTCTCTCAGGCGATCCGTCGGGCCGGGCGGGTCGCCGTACCAGTGCTGGAGCCGGGGCTGTCCACGGCGGCGGGCTTCACCCGTACGTTCGGGGTGGGCCGGTACGGGCTCGATCAGATCGACCTGTTCATCCATGGCCGGGTGGTCGACATCAGCAGGCTGACCCGCGAGTTCGGCTTCGTGCCGCGTTCGACGGCGGCCGCGTTCGACGACTTCCGCCGGGCGCACCCGGACAGCGCGGTGCTCGGCGCGGATCGGCTCGCCGCCGCCGAGCAGGCGATCCTGGCCGGTATCCGCCGGGTCCGCGACGGACTGGCCGACGACAAGCAGCGGGAGCCGGGATGACCGTGTCCGATCCGCCAGGCGACGTCTGGGATCAGCGGGTCGCCGCCGGCCTGGCCTTTCTGCGCCGTCGGCTCGCCGGCCAGTACGACGTGGACGAGTTCGGGTTCGATCCCGAGCTGACCGAGAGTGTGTTCCAGCCGGTGCTCCGGGCGCTGTACCGGGACTGGTTCCGCACCGAGATCTCCGGCGTCGAGCACGTGCCGTCGAAGAGCGCCGGGCTGGTCGTCGGCAACCACTCCGGCACGGTCGCGCTGGACGCCATGGTGCTCTCCGCGATCCTGTACGACGAGCACCCCGAGCACCGGCACCTGCGGCTGCTCACCGCGGACCTGGTCCTCCGGCTGCCGTTCCTGTCCGAGCTGGCCCGCAAGCTCGGCGGCACGATGGCCTGCAACCCGGACGCGGAACGGCTGCTCACCGGCGGTGAACTCGTCAGCGTCTTCCCGGAGGGTTTCAAAGGAGTCGGCAAGCCGTACTCGCAGCGTTACAAGTTGCAGCGGTTCGGTCGAGGCGGGTTCGTCTCGGCGGCCATCCGTACCGGCGCTCCGATCATCCCGGTGGCGATCGTCGGTGCCGAGGAGATCTACCCGATGCTGGCCGACGTCGCCCCGCTCGCCAGGCTGCTCGGGCTGCCCTACTTCCCGGTGACCCCGACGTTTCCGCTGCTGGGGCCGCTCGGCCTGGTCCCGCTGCCCAGCAAGTGGCTGATCGAGTTCTGCCCGCCGATCCCGACGACCCAGCTCGCCGACCACGCCGACGATCCGCTGGTCGTGTTCAACCTCGCCGACCAGGTGCGGGAGACCATCCAGCAGGCGCTGCACCGGCTACTGGAGCGTCGACCGGACCCGTTCGGCCGCTGAACCGGTGTCCGCCCGCCGGTTCGGGGTGGCGCGAAGCCGGGTCAGTCCAGCAGGGTACGCAGGTCGAGGTGCTGCCAGGAGATCGTCTCGTTGTCGCCGACCGACCACCACAGCGTGCCGCCCCGACACAGCACCATCCCCACGCCGTCGGCCACCACGAGCGCCTCGTCGAGCTGCAGGTCGTAAATGATCAGCTGCTGTGAGTTGCTGAACCCGTTCGGCTCGGCGGACAGCGACAACACCTCGAACCGGTCCAGCACGGCTACATCGATGGTGCTGGCGGTGACGGTGCCGTCGCCGACCCGGCGGCGGTCGGTACCGTCCGGACGCATCAGGTCGATCCGACCCGGGCCGTCTGCGGCGAGCACCAGCACCCGGCACCAGCTCGGCCCACAGGTGACCAGTTCGGTCGGCCCGGCGGGCACGTCGACGTAGCGGCGTTCCGCCAGGTCACGGACCCGGATCGGACCGGTCTCGCCGCTGCCGGCGCTGACCATCTTCGGCCAGGCGGACAGTGCCCAGGCCCCCGGATCGGTGCGTACGGTCACCTCGCCACCGGCCAGCGGCACGGACCGCAGCTCCGTCGCCGGCTCCGGGTCGGGAGCGACCGCCACCCAGTACAGGTTGCCGTCGTTGATCACCATGTCGTACTGGGAGTTGAAGAAGACGACGTCGCCGGTGTCCGCGGTCAGCTGGCGTGGCTCGGGAGCGTCCCATCGCGCGGTCCACAACTCGGTGCGCCCCTGCCCGTCGGTGTCGGCGACCGACTCGGACCAGGCCAGCACGGCTCCGTTGGTGGTGAACCCACCGAACTGCGGGGTGGCTGCCAGCGGCAGCCGGCGTAGCTCCCGCACCGTGTCGCCGCTGCGCTGGACCAGCCGCAGCATGGTGCCGTCCGGGCTGGGGGAGGTGCCGACCGAGGTGGTGCTGTCGAGAAAGAGCATCGGGCTGTACGCCGGCCCGTCCGGCAGGTTCGCCGGCAGGTCGGTGATCTGGGCGTCCGGCCAGACCTCCGCCACCGTGCGGAGCCGATCCGGCTGCTCGGACGAGGTCGGCCCGGCCGGGGGCAGCCCGACCAGCAGGACGGTGGCGGCCAGTGCGGCGGCCAGGCCGACGAGATGCCACGGTCGGCCCCGGCGGTGCCGACCCGGCGGCTGAGCTGGCGCTCCGGTCGACTCGACCGGGCTAACGGTGACCGTCACACCGATGACCTTCCTGACATGAACCGTAGGCGGGCCGGCAGGGTCAACTGGACGTCCACCGGCGGCGGACGGCCAGGCCGGCCGAGACCGCGCCGACGAGGAAACCCGCAGCGACCGTCGACGGTACCGCGATCCTGGCCGCCCGGCGACCGGTCCGGAAGTCGCGGATCTGCCAGCCGCGTTCGCGGGCCTGCCTGCGTAGCGCGGTGTCCGGATTGACGGCGACCGGGTGCCCGACCGTCGAGAGCATCGGTAGATCGTTGACCGAGTCGCTGTACGCGCTGCAGCTGTCCAGGTCGAGCCCTTCCACGGCGGCGAGTTGTGCGACCGCCTCGGCCTTTGCCGGCCCGTGCATCAGCTCGCCGACCAGTCGGCCGGTGTACGCACCGTCGACGACCTCGGCGACGGTGCCGAGCGCACCGGTGAGTCCGAGCCGCTGGGCGATCACCCGACCGATCTCCACCGGGGTGGCGCTGACCAGCCACACCCGCTGTCCGGCGTCGAGGTGGGTCTGGGCCAAGGTGCGGCTGCCGGCCCAGATGCGGGGCGCCATCAGCTCGTCGAAGATCTCCTCGGAGAGGCGTTCCACGTCGTCGACCCGCCATCCGGCGACGAACGCCAACGCCGCTTCGCGGGCCCGGGACAGGTCCCCGGCGTGTTCGGCGGCCAGCAGCCGGAACCGGGCCTGCCGCCATGCGAACTGGGCGAGGTCGGCGGTGGTGAAGTAGTTGCGGGCGGCCAGTCCACGGGCCAGCCAGTAGATCGACGCGCCGCGCAACATGGTGTTGTCGACGTCGAAGAAGGCTGCGGTACGCGGGTGTGGGGTGACCGCCGTGTCGCTGGTCGGCTCGGCGCTCGCCCAGCCTGCGGTGTGGCCAGCGGCGTCCGTGCTGATGGTCAGCTTGCGGGTGCGCGCCACGCCAACATCACTCCCGTCCGTTACCGGATCTGGTTCGCCTCCAGCGAGAGTAGCCGGGCGTGGCGTCTCGTGACCGGGGCCGGTACGGTCGTCACCGTTCGGCGGCTGGCTTGTCCTTGACCGCCGGTCGAGGAGTGTTCGGTAGTGCCGTTTCGGCGTTACCGATCTCCGGCTCGGCGAGGGTCGGCTGCTGCGGCGAGCTCGACGGCCAGCTGCCCTGCTCCGGTGTCTGGTCGGCGCCTGCCGCCGGGGCCACCTCGGTCCCGTCGGCGTCGGCGGGCTCTTCGGCCGTCGACGGCAGGGTGGGCTGATCCTGCGGGACACGGTTGCCCGTCTCACCGGTGCGTCGTCCGGTCCCGCAGGTCGTCGGCAGCGGACCGAGTACGTCGAGATCCGGGTCGGTGTCGGTGGGCGCGGCGCAGGTCAGCCCGTTACGTAGCGACTGGGTCCGGGCGCGTACCTCGTCGAGCAGGGCGAGCGACTCCGCCGCCCGGTCCCGGGTGACGGAGGTGGTGGCGGACAACTCACGCAGGCTCGGTCGCTGGGCCACGACGAAAGCGTCGATCGCGTCCAGCGGCTGCTGGTCGCCGCGCTGGATGGCCGCGGTGGTGAGCAGCCGAACGCCCTGGCGGGTCTGCCCGTCCATGTCGTCGAGTACGGCGTCGAACGCGGTCGCGTCGTGGTGCACGGTCTGGGCTTCGGCCATCCGGACCTCGGCGAAGCCGAGGAACAGTTGACCACGGGAGACGTCGGAATGGGCCAGGGCGAGCTGGGCGCGCTCGGTGGAGCGTTTCATTCCGTACAAGGTGTCGCCGGGCAGTGCCTGCTCGGTGGCGGCTGACATACCGGAGACGGTGATCGCGCCGAGGGCGACGGTGGCGATGATCGCCGCGCGGGCCCGGGCACGGCCGGCGGCCGTGCCGGGTACCCGGGTGCCGGGCCGGCTCGACCGGGCGGACCGGGTCCGGCTGGGCCGGGGGCTCTCGACGGCCGACGCGGTCGCCCCGATGCCTTCACGCTCGGCTGTGGCGATCAGCACCGCGCGCAGATGGGCCCGGAAGTCCGGGTCGACGCCGCTGGCCGGCGGCTGCTGCATCTCGGACATCCGGCGGCCGAGCGTGGTGAGTCCGGCCAGCTCGTCGTCCAGTGGGTCACGGACATGGCGCCGCCCACCGTTTTCGTTGCGGTCGAGAAGTTGTGCGAATCGCTCGGCGCGTCGACGGAAGAAATTGATCTTGCTCATCGCGGACACCTCCCTTCGCAGGTCACAGCTTCAGCGGCGGGTGTCGCCGCCGTCCGGCGCGACCATGGCCAGGTTGGCTGGGGAGGTGACCCGTGCGGACCCTGGCACGCCGGCTGGTGGCTGGCTCCGCAACGGTGCCACCGGTCGCATCCCAACAAACGGCTGAGTGGCCAGTTCGGTTACGGGTCGGTGGCGAGAATCATCACTACGCGTGACCAATGTTGCCGACGGTGTCGCTGTGATCACGGTTGGAAACCGTCGGGCAGCAACCGGGCCAAGGCGCGTACCGCGCGATACTGCAAGGCCTTGATCGCGCCTTCGTTCTTGCCCATCGCGCGAGCCGTCTCGGCGACCGAAAAGCCTTGCAGGAAGCGCAGAACGATGCACTCCTGCTGCTCCGGGTTGAGCTGCTTCACGGCGGTCAACAAGGCGACATTGGTGATGTGGTCGACGACTGCCGCTTCCGGGCTGCCCTCAAGGCCACGGTCCTCGCGCTCCGCATCCATTACGTCACCGGTAGTAACTTCGAGTCGGTACCGCCCCGACTTGAAGTGGTCCGCCACCAGGTTGCGGGCGATCGTCACCAGCCAGGCGCCGAGGTCACGGCCCTGCCAGGTGAAGCTGCCGATCCGCTTCAGCGCCCGCAGGAACGTGTCCGACGTCAGGTCCTCGGCCAACTGCCGGTTGCCGACCCGGAAGTAGACGAACCGGAAGACGGTGTCCACGTACCGGTCGTAGATCAGCCCGAACGCCTCGGTCTCGCCGGCCTGGGCGCGTTCGACCAGTGCCCACACCTCGCGCGCCGGATCGGTCGGGTCCGGCCGGGCCGGATAACCGCCTGGTGGGGCACCGGACCGCCCGCCCTGATCGGGGATGACCGGCAGGACGGTCGTCTCCGCGTCGTTGCCGTCGGGCTGGGTCGGCATGGTCGGCCGGGCCGGGGTGGCGACGCCACCGCCCATCGGCTTGTTGTTGGCCCCCTGCTGGTGGCGGGTCGGTGTTTCGTTCGAGGGTGGGATGCGTGGCGTGGTCCGGCGGGTGCTCCCGTCTCCGCGCATCGTGACGCTGAGCATGTCGTACATCGACTCGCGTAACCGGATGAGTCCTTCGGCGAGAGCCACCTGGGCGGCCTGTGCCTGGGGACTGTGCGTCGGGTAGGCGATCCGCGGGGAGTAGACACTCATCTGGCGTTCTCCGTTCGTGCCCGTGGCGGCCTGGCCGGCTGGACGGCCCGGACACCTGGCTCGGTGAGATGGGTGCCGGCACGCTCCGGCGTTTCGGTGGAACGCTCCATCGACCGACACACCTCCCTGAGGTGCTGGTGCGGTGCGTTAACGGGCACAGCGGCCTCCTCGGGCTGAGGGGTGGCGACTCATGGCAAAACGGGTGAGCCGACCCAAGGCGATGATAGGGCCAACGTCACCCACGCGTGTGGAGTCCGTTACACAACGACAGAGTATTTCCGTGGGGCGGCGTGCCCATGTCGCACAGACTGTCCGCTGTCGGTTACCCGACGCACAGTTGTCGGGAAGCGGTACGCTGCCCGGCGTGTCGCGCGCCGAACCCCGGATCACTCTGATCACCCGCCCCGGCTGCCATCTGTGCGAGGTCGCCCGGGAGGCGGTCGCCCGGGTGACCGCCCAGACCGGCGACGAATGGGTGGAGTGGGACGTGACCACCGACCTCGAGCTGGAACGCGACTTCGGCGAACGGCTGCCGGTGGTGCTGCTCGACGGGCGGGAACACGGCTACTGGCGGGTCGAGGAGGACCGGCTGCTCGCCGACCTGCGCCGGCCGACCTGAGCGGCTGCGGGGCCCGGTATCGTGCCGGACGTGGCCACGGAGAAAACCCACCTCGTGTGGGACTGGAACGGGACCCTGCTCAACGACCTGTCCCTGGTGGTCACCTCCACCAACCACGCGATCGCCACCGTCGACGGGCCGGTGCTCACCCCGGAGCAGCACCGCGTCGCCTTCCGCCGGCCGGTCGCCGACTACTACGCGGACGTACTCGGCCGAGCAGTCGACGCCGCGGAGTTCGGCCGGCTGGACCGGATCTTCCACGACGCGTACCGGGCCGGACTCACCAGCTGCGCGCTGGCGGAGGACGCCGAACAGGCGCTGCGGAGCTGGCCGGGCAGCCAGTCCCTGTTGTCGATGTGGTTCCACGACGAGTTGGTACCGCTGGTCGAGACGTACGGCCTGACCCCGACCTTCCGCCGCATCGACGGGCTGCGTACCGCCGTCGGTGGTGACCGCAAGGCCAGCCACCTCGACCGGCACCTGACCGAGTTGGGGGTGGACCCGGCCGAGACCGTGCTCATCGGTGACTCGATCGACGACGCCGACGCCGCGCAGGAGGTTGGTGCAAGTTGCATCCTGTACACCGGCGGATTCACCGACCCGGGCCGACTGCTCGCCCGCGGGGTGCCGGTCGCCGAGACGCTGAGCGAAGCGGTCCTTCTGGCCACCCGGCACGACTGAGCCCAGCGACGGAGCGGTCAGCCGCGTAGGTAGGCCAACACCGCGAGTACCCGGCGGTGCTGCTCGGTGTCCGGCGGCAACCGCAGCTTCGAGAAGATGTTGTGCACGTGCTTCTCGACAGCGCCATCGGTCACCACCAGCAGGCGCGCGATTGCGCCGTTGGACCGCCCTTCGGCCATCAGCCCGAGCACCTCACGCTCGCGCGCGGTGAGGTCGCGCAACGGATCGTCCCGCCGTCGGCGTACCAGCAGCTGGCTCACCACCTCGGGGTCGAGCACGGTGCCGCCGGCGGCGACCCGGCCGAGCGCGTCGAGAAACTCCGTGATCGCCGAGACCCGGTCCTTGAGCAGGTAGCCCACCGCACCGGCCCGGTCGGCGAGCAGGTCGTCGGCGTACGAGACGTCGACGTACTGGGAGAGCACCAGCAACGGCGCCCCCGGCCGCGACCGGCGGATCTCGACCGCTGCCCGCAACCCCTCGTCGGTATGCGACGGCGGCATGCGTACGTCGACGATCGAGACGTCGGGACGGTGCTCGGCGACCGCCGCGACCAGCGCCGGCCCGTCCCCGACGGCGGCCACCACCTGGTGGCCGTGCTCGGTCAGCAGGCGGACCAGCCCTTCCCGCAGGAGCACCCCGTCGTCGGCGATCACCACTCGCATGGCTGCAATGTCTACCACCGTCGTGGTCACCGCTGCTGTCCTGGCGGACACCGGGTCGGTCGACATCGCCGGGTCAGCCCGGTAGCTCGGCACGGATCTCGGTGGGTCCGCCGGCCGGGCTGGTGACCGTCAGGCTGCCGCCGTGCGCCCGTACCCGGTCGGCCAGACCAGCCAACCCGTGTCCCTTGGCCACATGCGCCCCACCGGCCCCGTCGTCGGTGACGGCGATCGTCAACCGGCCGTCGCGCCGGTGTACGGCGACGGCGCAACTGGTGGCCCCGCTGTGCTTGGCGACGTTGGTCAGCGCCTCGGCCACCACGAAGTACGTGGTGCTCTCCGCCCCGGCCTCGGGTCGGCCGGCTGCGGTGGCGAGCGGCGGATCGACCGCCAGCTCGACCGGCACCACGCTGCGGGCGGCGAGGGCCGCGAGCGCACTCGGCAACCCCCGGTCGACCAGGATCGGCGGGGCGATGCCGCGTGACAACGCCCGTAGCTCGGCCAGGGTCTCCCGGGTCTGGTTGAGCGCCTCGTCCAGGGTCCGCTGGGCGGCATCGGGGTCGACCGACAACTGTTCGCGGGCCCGGCCCAGGTCCATGGCGAGCCGGACCAGGCGCTGCTGCGGCCCGTCGTGGATGTCGCGCTCCAGCCGGCGGAGCGCGATCGCCTCCGCGCTGACCGCCGCCTGCCGCTGCTCCTCCAGGATGGTGATCCGGTGACGCAGCCCGGGTACTCCGGTGAGCAGGCCACGGGCCAGACCGGCATCGAGCAGGGCGCAACCGCGTACCACGATCGGAAGGGTGACCAGGAAGAACAGGCCGATCGTGGTGTGTAGCGCGATCCGGGTGGCCGACGCGTCACCCAGGCCGAGCAGCTCCGCCAGGCCATCGTCCGACGCGGTCGGTGCCGGCAGCAGCCAGTCGTACATCCAGTACAGCGACCCGGCCGCCGCAAGGGCCCACCAGCTCAGGGTCACCGATCCGGCGATCAGCGTCACCGGCAGTCGCAGGATGCCGTACGCCAGGTCGAGCCAGGATTGCGGATCCGCCAGCGGTATCAGCAGCCGCCGCCAGGTGCCGGCCTGCGGCCCGGCGGCGCGGTAGCTCGCCCGGACCGCTCCGGTGCGCAGCACACCGGCCATCCGTCGCCGCTCCAGGTGGGCGAAGGCGCGGGCGGCGTACAGCGTGCCGGTGAGGATCGGCAGCCCGATGACGGTGACGACCATTCCGAGACCGACCGAGAATCCGACGACCGTGACGATGAAGCTGGCCAATGCGAGCGGCAGGCCGGCGGCGACGAACAGGGTGTCGGAGCCGAGCCGGCGCAGCATGTCGACCGGCGGGGCGGGGACGACCGTCGCGGGCGGGGACGTCGCGGCGTGCGGTACGGAGCTGGCCTGCGGTACGGAGCTGGCGTTGGACATGTCAGCGACGCTAGGCGGCGGCGGGGCGGGGGTCACTCACGCCGCCATGCCGATCCGGGTGAGGCTGGCCCTACTCACGGAGCGCCGAATGGCAAAAAGTCAGAATTTGTGAACAATGATGCTGTTGTTACCGGGTGGGAACCGGCGAAGCGGCTACCGTGGATATGTTGGGCCGTCTACCTCGGTCGATCAAGATCGCGATTTGTGCACGCCTTCACAAGCGCCTACGCTGTAACCCTGACGAGCCCCGATAGCACAACAGGTGACGGCGGTTGCCACAGGGGCACCGGACTGACCGGCCGGGCCGGCGGGTCAATGATCGCATCGCACGGAGACACATGAGTCAGCACCGCCAGCCAGGCGCGTCCGGGCGGGTCGACGCCGTTCCGGCGCTGCCGGACCTCCCTGAGGCGACGGTCGGCCGACTCCCGGAGTATCTTCGCGCGCTGCACACCCTCGCCGAGTCCGGTCACGAGACGGTCTCCAGCGAAGGACTCGCCAACGCGGCCGGGGTCAACTCGGCGAAACTCCGCAAAGACCTGTCCCAACTGGGTTCCTACGGCACCCGAGGTGTCGGCTACGACACCACCCTGCTGATCGAGCAGATCGAGTACGTGCTCGGTCTCACCCAGCGGCGGGCCGTGGCGCTGGTCGGGGTCGGCAACCTCGGGCACGCGTTGGCCGGCTACGCCGGGTTCGTCAGCCGGGGCTTCCGGATCGCCGCGCTGTTCGACGCGGACACCGCCCGGGTCGGCGAGCAGATCAACGGACTCGTCGTCCGGCACATCACCGAACTGCCGGCGGTCGCCGCACAGGAAGCGATCGCCATCGGGGTCATCGCCACTCCGGCGGCAGCCGCGCAGCAGGTCGCAGACGAGCTCGTCGCCGTCGGAGTCACCAGCATCCTCAACTTCGCGCCCTGCGTACTGACCGTCCCCGCAGGGGTCGACGTCCGCAAGGTCGACCTGGCGATCGAGCTGCAGATTCTCTCCTTTCACGAGCACCGCAAGTCGGCCTCCGGTCACGAGCACCGCAAATCGGCGCTGACCGCGATCCCCGGCGGGCTGGGCACCGGCGCGGGCGCCGCGACCGGTTACGTCGCCGGCGTGGACCCGGGCCTGCACCGGGCCGCCGGCCCGCTGCCGACCGGGCCAGCGGAGGCGGTCGGATCATGAATCTGATCGTCGTCGGCGCGTCCTACCGGACCACGCCGATCGCCACCCTGGAGCGGTTGGCCGTGGCCGCCACCGACACCGCCGAGGTACTGCGTCGGCTGCTCGCCCAGCCGTACGTCGACGCCGCCGTGGTGCTCTCCACCTGCAACCGGGTCGAGGTGTACGCCGCCGTCAGCGGATTCCACGGTGGCCTGGCCGACATCTGCGCCGTGCTCGCCGAGCGATCCGCCAGCCAACCCAACGACCTCGCCGAGCACCTGTACGTGCACTACGGCCAGGCCGCCGTCGAGCACACCTTCCGGGTGGCCGCCGGGCTCGACTCGATGGTCGTGGGCGAGGCGCAGATCCTCGGCCAGCTGCGCGACGCCTACCACGCCGCGAACGAGGCCGACGCCTCCGGTCGCCTGCTGCACGAGCTGATGCAGCAGGCGCTGCGGGTCGGCAAGCGGGCGCACTCCGAGACAGACATCGACCGGGCGGGGCAGAGCGTCGTCAGCGCCGCGCTGCGGGTGGGCGCCGAGGCGCTGCCCGGCGGGCTCATCGGCCGGGCGGTGCTGGTCCTCGGCGCCGGCGCGATGGGTGCGCTGGCGGTGGCCACCCTGGCCCGGCTCGGCGTGGAATCGGTCCAGGTGGTGAACCGCCGGGACGACCGCGCGGTCCGGCTCGCCGGCACCTACGGCGCGACCGCCGTGCCGTACGCCCAGTTGACCACCGCGCTGGCCCAGGTCGACCTGGTGATCAGCGCGACCGCTTCCGCCGAACCGGTGCTGACCCGCGACGCCCTCGCCCAGGTGCTGGCCGGGCGGCCGACCGACCGGACCGGCCCGCTGGTCCTGCTCGACCTCGCCGTGCCGCGCGACGTCGAACCGGCCGCCGGCACCCTGCCCGGCGTCTCGGTGATCGACATCGATGCCCTGGCCGGCGTGCTCACCGACGCTCCCGCCGCGGTGGACGTGTCGGCCGTCGCCCAGATCGTCGCGGCCGAGGTCGAATCGTTCCTCGGCTGGATGCGCGGCGCCGACGTGGCGCCGACCGTCGCCGCCCTGCGCGGGCGCGCCGACGAGGTGGTCGGTGCCGAGCTGCGTCGACTAGCCGGGCGGCGACCGGACCTGACCGATGAACAGCGCGCCGAGGTCGCCCACACCGTGCACCGGGTGGTACAGCGGCTGCTGCACTCGCCGACGGTCCGGGTCCGTCAGTTGGCCGCCGAGCCCGGCGGCGACCAGTACGCCGCGCTGCTTCGTCAACTGTTCGACCTGGAGGAGCCGCAGACCTCGACCGCCAGCGACGTACCCGACCTGCGCGACGTACCCGACCTGCGCGACGTACCCGACCTGCGCGACGCACCGGACCCGGCGCACGGCCCGACCGGATCGGAGGCCGACCGATGAGCGCACTGCGGTTGGGCACCCGGACCAGCGCCCTGGCCCTGGCCCAGTCGGGTCGGGTCGCGGACGCGCTGCGTGCCGTCACCGGACGTGACGTCGAGCTGGTGGAGATCGTCACCGCCGGAGACCGCTCCACGGCGCCGGTCGCCACGCTCGGCGTCGGAGTGTTCGTCTCCGCGCTCCGGGACGCGCTGACCAGCAAGGAGATCGACTTCGCGGTCCACTCGTACAAGGATCTGCCTACCAGCGGACCCGCCGAGCTGATGGTCGCCGCGGTGCCGCCGCGGGAGGATCCGCGCGACGCGCTGCTCACCCGGGACGGCCGAATGCTCGTCGAGTTGGGGCCCGGCGCTACCGTCGGCACCGGCGCGCTGCGCCGGATCGCGCAGTTGCACGCCCTCGGCCGCCAACTGGTCGTGACGCCGATCCGCGGCAACGTGGACACCCGCATCGGGCGGGTACGCGGTCCGCAGGCCGATCTCGACGCGGTCGTGCTGGCCAGGGCCGGGCTGACCCGGCTCGGCCGGACCGCCGAGATCACCGAAACGCTCGACCCGATGCTGATGCTGCCAGCACCCGCCCAGGGCGCGCTCGCGGTGGAATGCCGGGCCGATGACACCGACCTGGTCGAGCTGCTCAGCCTGCTCGACCATGCGACGACCCGCGCCGCGATCACTGCGGAGCGGTCGTTGCTGGCGACGCTGGAGGCCGGGTGCAGCGCACCGGTCGCGGCGTACGCCGAAGTCGCCGAGGGGGATGACGGCGACGAGATCTATTTGCGCGGGGCGGTGATCAGCCCGGATGGCCTGCAGGAGATCCGGCTGTCGCGCACCGGTCCCCCGGCCACCGCCGCCGAGATCGGCAAGGCACTCGCCGCCGACCTGCTCGACGCCGGAGCCGACACGATCCTGCCGGGGGCCACGCCCGGCGGCCCGCTCGGGGCGGTGCCCGAGGGCCTGCTCCGGGCGATGCCCGGTGGCGTGGCGACCCAGCGACCTTCAGCGCCCAATCCGTCCGGCGCGACGACCCAGAACATGGGGAGCATAAATGACCCGCACCCGTAAGCTCGCAGGCCACATCGCGTTCGTTGGGGCCGGCCCCGGCGACCCCGGCCTGTTGACCCGCCGGGCGCACGACGCTCTGGTCGACGCGGACCAGGTGGTGTACGACCGTGGCGTCCCGGAAACGCTGCTCGCCGCGGTCCGCGCGAACGCGAAGGCAGATGCCCAGCTCAGCCCGGCCGAAGGGGCTCCCGGCGACGTGGCCAAGGTGTTGATCTCGGCTGCCCGTTCCGGGCAGGCGGCGGTCCGACTGGTCTGTGGCGACCCGTTCGGCCACCACGGCGTGGTCACCGAGGTGCAGGCGGTGGCCCGCACCGCGGTGCCGTTCGAGGTGGTGCCCGGGGTCAGCCAGGCCGAGGGCGTGGCCAGCTACGCCGGAGTCCCACTACCTGGCGTGCGTACGGTGGCCGACGTCGACGACATCGCGAACCTTGACTTCGAGGCGCTGGCCGCCGCGATCGGCCGGGGTTCGCTCGCGCTGGCGGTGGACGCCGGCGAGCTCGCCGCGGCGCGTGACGGGCTGCTCGCCGCCGGGGTCGACGGCACCACGTCGGTCGCGGTGACCGGGGACGGCACCGGTGAGACCCAGTACACCACCACCTCGAGCGTGGACAGTTTCGTGGCCGCCGCTCTCGGCTTCACCGGCCGGGTGGTGCTCACCATCGGTGCCGGCGTGACCGAGCGCGACAAGCTCAGCTGGTGGGAGAACCGGCCGCTGTACGGCTGGAAGGTCCTGGTGCCGCGGACCAAGGAGCAGGCCGGCGTGATGAGCGCCCAACTGCGCGCCTACGGCGCCATCCCGTGCGAGGTGCCGACCATCGCGGTCGAGCCGCCGCGTACCCCGGCGCAGATGGAACGGGCGGTCAAGGGCCTGGTCGACGGCCGGTACGCGTGGGTCGTGTTCACCTCGGTCAACGCGGTGCGGGCGGTCTGGGAGAAGTTCGCCGAACACGGACTGGACGCCCGCCACTTCGGCGGCGTCAAGATCGCCTGCATCGGTGAGGCGACCGCCGATGCGGTCCGCGACTTCGGTATCCAGCCTGAGCTGGTTCCTGGGGGCGAACAGTCCTCCGAAGGACTGCTCGCCGAGTTCTCCCCGCACGACGAGATCCTCGACCCGGTCGGCCGGGTGCTGCTGCCCCGCGCCGACATCGCCACCGAGACCCTGGCGGCCGGGCTGACCGAACGTGGCTGGGAGGTCGACGACGTCACCGCGTACCGGACCGTGCGGGCCGCGCCGCCGCCGGCCGAGATCCGTGACGCGATCAAGTCCGGCGGCTTCGACGCGGTGCTGTTCACCTCGTCGTCGACCGTACGGAACCTGGTCGGCATCGCCGGCAAGCCGCACGCTCGGACCGTGGTCGCGGTGATCGGTCCGAAGACCGCCGAGACCGCCACCGAGTTTGGTCTGCGCGTCGACGTACAGCCGGCGCACGCGGCGGTCCCGGACCTGGTCGAGGCGCTGGCGGGCTACGCCGTCGAGCTGCGGGAGAAGCTGGTGACGATGCCGGCCAAGCAGCGGCGCGGTTCGAAGGTGCAGGGCCCGACCGCGTTGCGGTTCCGCTGAGCGCGGGGCCTCGCCGAGCCAGGGGAGCACGTCGATGACGTACCCGCAGAGTCGACCACGTCGGCTGCGCCGCACCGCTGCGGTGCGCCGGCTGGTCGAGGAGACCCGGCTGGCTCCGGCGGAGCTGGTGCTGCCGATGTTCGTCAGGGAAGGGCTGGCCGAGCCGCGACCGGTCGCGTCGCTGCCCGGTGTGGTCCAGCACTCCCGTGACTCGCTGCGCAAGGCCGCCGCCGAGGCGGTGGCGGCCGGCGTCGGCGGCATCATGCTGTTCGGTGTGCCGCAGCGCCGGGACGCCACCGGATCCGGCGGCACCGACCCGGACGGCATCCTCAACGTCGCGATCCGGGACGTGGTCGCCGAGGTCGGCGAGGCCACGGTGGTGATGAGCGACCTGTGCCTGGACGAGTTCACCTCGCACGGGCACTGCGGGCTGCTGGCCGCCGACGGCACGGTGGACAACGACGCGACCCTGGACGCGTACGCGGCGATGGCGCTCGCCCAGGCCGAAGCCGGCGCTGACCTGCTGGGCCCGTCGGGAATGATGGACGGCCAGGTCGGGGTGGTCCGTCGGGCGCTGGACGCCGCCGGGCACACCGACACCGCCTTGTTGGCGTACGCGGCCAAGTACGCCTCGGCGTTCTACGGTCCGTTCCGCGACGCGGTGGAGTCGACGCTGGTCGGCGACCGGCGGACGTACCAGCAGGATCCGGCGAACCTGCGGGAGTCGCTGCGCGAGGTCGAGTTGGACGTCGCCGAGGGCGCGGACCTGGTGATGGTCAAGCCGGCGTTGCCCTACCTGGACGTGATCGCGGCGGTCCGGCGGATCGTGCACGTGCCGGTCGCCGCCTACCAGGTCTCCGGCGAGTACGCGATGGTCGAGGCGGCGGCCGCCAACGGCTGGGTGGACCGGGAGCGCGTCATCATGGAGACGTTGACCTCGATCCGCCGTGCCGGTGCCCAGATCATCCTCACCTACTGGGCGGTCGAGGCGGCCGGCGCGCTCAGTTCCTGACCCCGTCTCGTCTCCCGCGTCTCGTCTCCCGCGTCGCCGCCGGGCCCCGCCCGGCGGCGACGCGGGGTCAGTTGCGGACGCCGAGCCGCTGCATCAGGGTGGGGATGTCCGCACCGTAGTCCCACCAGTCCCGATCAGACTGATAGCCGATCTCCGAGTTGATGTGGATGAGCCCTTCGTCGCCCTCGGCGTTCCAGGTCTGCACCTCGGCCAGCTCCGGCTCCGCGGTCCGCAACTCCAGCAGCATCCGGGCCTTGATCGCCCGGTCGATGCCTTGGCCCTGGTGTGCCTGTGCGACGATCGTGTCGTACTGGTCGGCCCGGGTCGGGTGCTGCGCCGGGGCCACCACCTCGGTCAATCCGGCGACCTCGCCGCTGGCCGGATGCCGGGCCAGCACGATGTACGGCTTCATCCCCCGACGATGCAGGCAGCCGAGGCTCTCCTGCAGCCGCTGCGGATCGTAGGAGCTTGGTCGCAGATCCAGGGCGCCGTCCTCGGACTCGTTCTGCTCGGCCTTGGTCCGGGCATACGCCTCCACCAGATCGGCCGGCGGACCGCCCGGATGGAACTCGATCTCGTACCCGGCGGCCGCGTCCTGTGCCATCTTCTCGATCGAGGTCCAGTCCACCGAGGCCAGCCGCAACACGCTGCGGATCTCCCGGAACTGTCGGGCGAACCCCAACGACTCGTAGAATTCGACCGCGCAGGTGCCGCCGATCACCTCCACGCCGACCGAGCTGAACCCTTCGTGGTAGGCCCGGCGGACGGCGAGCGCCAGCAGTTCGCGCCCCAACCCGCTGCGTCGGGCGTCGGGCCGCACCAGGATCTCCAGTACGCCGATGTCACCGAGTAGCAGCACGTTGACGTGCCCGGTGACCTCGGCCGGGCCACCGTCGGTGGTCTCCTTGGCCAACCAGCAGATCCGGCGTACCCCGGACATCGTCTCGGTCAGGTACTCCCGTAGGTGGTTCGGCCGCCACAGCGGGTCCCCCGGAAGATCCGTCCGGAAGACCTCGTTGAGACAGTCCAGCAGAGACGAGATCTCGGCGGACGACGCGGTTCGGGGGTCCCACTCGTGCACCATCACGCGTCTAGCTTGCCGCCAACTGGGCTACAGCGAAAGTGGGCAGCGCATAATTGTGCCCAGGCGATTGCGCTAAGTGCGGCTTCGTACCCCGTACTCGTCGGCCGTGTCGAAGACAGCCTGGGCGTACGGCTGAACGTTGTTGTACGACAGGATGGCGCTCCACCAATCCGATGGGCTGGACAGATTGCGTCCGTTCCGGCACAAGTAGTTAGCGGCGGCGAGGGCGGCGTCATCGATATCCTGTGGATCCGTGGCACCGTCGTTGTCGGCGTCCACCCCGAAATCGGCCCAGGTCGTGGGGATGAACTGCATCGGGCCGACCGCCCGGTCGAGAACCGGGTCATTGTCCAGTCTGCCGTCGTCGGTATCGGCGATCCGTTGGCGCCCGCCCGCTCCGTCCAGCGGAAGTCCGACGATCGGAGGGTCAGCTCGGCCGTCGGTGTCCAATCTCGACCCATTGGCTGTCCCGTGCGTCGACTCGATCATGCCGATGGCGGCGAGGGTCGTCCAGCTCAGGTCGCAGCCCGGGGTCGTGTTGGCCAGTACCAGTTCGGCGTAGCCGTAGGCCTCGAGCGCGACCACTGGAATCGACACCCGGCTCGCCGTCTGCGCCGCCCACGTACTCAGCGCTGACGCCGGCCGGACCGGGCCGGCCGGCGTCAGCGGATCGTCCTGGTCGCCCAGCGGCGGCGGAAGGTTCGGATCGAACAGTTCCGGGTCGGCTGCCGGCGGCAGTTCCGGTACGGCGGTCGTCTCTATCGTCGGCGTAGCGGCGGGGGTCGGCGGGCCAGCGGTCGCCGGGACCAGCACGGCCCCGGCAGTGCCGCTGCCGACGATCAGCGCCAGTAGCAGCAGCCCCGGCACGACGAGCCGGCCGGTCGGCCGCCGACCCCAGGCAACGACCGCCCGGCCAAGTCGCCGTGCGCCGCGTCCGACGGGTCGCAGCCGCGCCGGGTGCAACCAGCTTGCCCGGGACGCGAACGGTGCGTCCATCCGGCGATACGAAGCGGAGGGCTTCAGCCCGGCCGTGCCCGGCTCGGGGTCGGCCGCAGCGGGCTTGGGGCCTGCCGTGCCCGGGTTCGGGTCGCTGTCAGCGGACTCGGCCGCCGCGGTGGTCGTTCGCTGTCGCGGCGCGACCGCCGCCGCCGGCTGCGGCGTCGACCCGTCCGGCGCCTTCTGCGGGTCGGCCTTCTGCGGGTCGGCCGGCTGGGCACCGCCCCCGGTCGGTGCCGCGCCCCCGGCCGGGGGCGCGGCGTCCCGGGCGGGCGCGGGTGCCGCGTCTCCGGCGGGGGTGGGCACCGGCACCCGCGGACGCAACCGGTACGGCTTCGGTGTGCCTTCCCCGTCCTCGACCATGCCGTCGAGTATCACCCATCCGGCCGCGGACGTCAGTTCCCGCCGTACCCTGTTCGCATGCCCCGGTACGAGTATCGCTGTCGCGCCTGTGGCGACACCTTCGAGGTCAACCGTCCGATGACCCAGGCCAGCGCCTCGGCGTCCTGCCCACAGGGTCATTCGGACACAGTCAAGCTGCTCTCCACGGTCGCCCTCACCGGACGCGGTGTCGGCGGCGGGGGAGCGCTGCCGGCCGCTCCACCAGCCGGTGGTGGCGGGTGCTGCGGTGGCGGGTGCGGATGCTGACCGCGTTGCCCGGCTGACCGCGACGTCGGACCGGGCGGAGGTTTCACGGGTGTCGGCACCGATCGCACTGCCGAGTGGCCTGGTCACCTTCATGTTCACCGACATCGAAGGCTCGACCAGACTCGCCCGGCTACTCGGCAGCGACTACCGCCCGGTGCTCAGTGAACACCGACGGTTGGTTCGACACACCTTGTCAGCCAGCGACGGCGCTGAGTTGTTCACCGAAGGGGACTCGTTCTTCGCAGCCTTCGCTGACGCGTCCGCCGCGCTGAACGCCTGCCGGCGTGCCCAGCGGGCGTTGGCCGCGCACCCCTGGCCGGCCCCGGAGGCGGCGCCACGGGTTCGGATGGGGCTGCACACCGGATACGCCGAGCCGGTCGGCGGCGAGTACACCAGCCCCGAGGTGCACCGAGCCGCTCGGATCGCGGCGGCCGCACACGGCGGCCAGGTGCTCTGCTCCGCCACCACCGCGCGGGCAGTCGGACCGCTGCCGGCCGACGTCACGCTGCTCGACCTGGGGCTGTACCGGTTGCGTGGCTTCGATGACCGGGAACGCCTGTACCAACTGATCGCCCCGGGCCTGGAACGGCAGTTCCCGCGGCCCCGTACCGCCGACGCGGCCACCCACAACCTGCCGAACCAGATCAGTTCCTTCGTCGGCCGCCAAGCTGAACGACAAGAGCTTCGGCAACTCGTCACGGCGAACCGGCTGGTCACCGTGGTCGGTGCCGGTGGTGCCGGCAAGACCAGACTGGCGGTGGAGGTCGCGACCGAACCAGGTGGACGGCCGCGGGCCGTGGCCGTCCCGGTGAGCCGCGACGCCGGCCGGTTGGTCGAGCGGCATCCGGACGGCGTCTGGTTCGTCGACGTCGCCACCGTCACCGATCCCGGCCTGGTCGCGTTCGCCATTGCCGCCGTGTTCGGCCTGCGACCGGAGCCGGGTCGGCCGATCCTGGAGACCGTCGTCGAGTACGTCGCCGCCCGGCGGCTGCTCCTGGTGCTCGACACCTGTGACGCCCAGCCCACCGCCTGCGCCGAGGTGATCACCCGGCTGCTCACCGGGAGTCGGCAGGCGCGGGTGTTGGCGACCAGCCGGGAGCCGCTGGGGGTGCCCGGCGAGGTGGTCTGGCGGATCCCGCCGTTGTCCGCGGAGCCGGGCCCGGCCGGTGGGCCGAGCGACGCGGTCGCGTTGTTGCTGGACCGGACGGTGGCAGCGCGCGGTGGCCGGCTGCCGGATCCGGCCGAGTCCGCGCAACTGCACCGGGTGGCGGCCCGGCTCGACGGCCTGCCCCTGGCGATCGAGCTGGCCGCGGCCCGGCTGCGGGTGCTCTCGGTGGCGCAGCTGGCCGAGCGCCTCGACGACGTGCTCGGCGTGTTGGACGCGGGCCAGGAGGAGCCGGTCGGGGCGGACCGGATCGCCGGGCGTCGGCACTGCACTCTGCAGGCCACCGTCACCTGGTCCTACCGGACCCTGGCCCCCCGGGCCGCCCGGCTGCTGCGCTGGATGTCGGTCTTCGCGGGTCCGGTCGACCTGGGCACGGTGCAATGGTTGCTCGACGACGATCCACTCGGCCCGCTCGCGGTGCTGGTCGACAAGTCGATGCTCCAGGCCGAACCGGCGGCGGGCGCCACCAGCTACCGGATGCTCGATCCGATCCGGGCGTACGCGGCGCGTCGGCTGGCCGACGTCGGCGAGGAGCAGGCCGCCCGGGACCGGCACGTGGCCTGGGCGCTACATGCGCTCCAGCGGGCGTACCTCGGGCCGGACGGGCAGCCGGTGACCCTGTCGCTGTATGCCCTCGATCCGCTCGCCGACGAGCTGCGTGCCGCCTTGCGGTGGAGCGCCACCGGCGGCAGCGCCCGGCGCGGGCTGCAACTGGCCAGCGGGCTGAACCAGTGGTGGCGCGAGCGTGGGTTGGCCCGGGAGGGTCGGCTCTGGCTGTTCCGGCTGTACGGGCGGATTGCCGAGACCGGCGAGATGATTCCGGAGGCGGAGCTGGCTGCGGCGTACCACCTGCACTCGCAGCACGCCGGTGCGGACGGTGAGTTCGGCGAGGAGCTGCGGTTCTCGCACCGCGCCGAAGCGGCTGCCCGGCGGGCCGGCGACGCGGGGCTGCTCGCCCGGGTGCTGGCCGGTCGGGGAGCGTCGCTGATCGACCTCGGGCAGTTCGCCGAGGCGGAGCAGGTGTGCCGGGAGGTGATCGGTTGGGCGGCGGCCAACGGCGCGGTCGGTGACGCCCTGTTCGCCGTCTACAGCCTCGCCGAGCTGCTCTGTCGGCGCGGCGCGTTGGACGAGGCGGCGGAGGTGCTGGCGAACGCCCGGCCGGTGGAGGCGGCCCGGCCGGCGGAGCGGGGCCGGCGCACCGTCGACATGCTGCTCGGCATGGTGGCGCTGGCTCGTCGGGACCTGGTCGCCGCGCACGACCACCTGGTGGTCGCGCTGCGGTCCCGGATGCGGTACGGCTTCCACCGGCGGGCCTGCGACACGTTGAACGCGATGGCGGTCCGGTGCGCGCTCGGTGGGGATCCGACGACTGCGGCCCGGCTGTTCGGGGGTGCTCAGGCGACCCGGGCCGCGCTGCGCAGCACCGCCGGGATGTTCGATGGCTACTGGACGCAGGAGCAGGACAACCTCCGGGCGGCGATCGGGGACGCCGCGTTCGATGCCGGCTACGCCGAGGGTAGCCGGATGAGTCTGGTCGAGGCGGCGGCGTTGGCGCTCGCGGTGGAGCATCCGGATCTGGCCGCCGGTGTCCGCTGGTTCGTCGACGAGTCCGCTGGGGTGGGCGGCGACGGCGGTGGGCCCGGCCCCGGGTGACCGAACCCGTCCCCCCGGCAGGTGACCTGGTGCGGGCCTGGTCGGGTGCCCCGGGCAAGCGGGGCCGGCGGGCGGCCGGGGGCGGGCGGCCGGGGGGAGCGGGCCGGGCGGTGCCGTCACTCGGCGGTGACCACCTGCGGACCGGCGGGCATCAGCTGTGCGGCGCGGGCCAGGTCGGCCGAGTCGACCACCGGCGCGCCGAAGATCTTGACCGCCTGGTAGTACGTCCATGCGAGGCTCAGGCAGGCCGGTCGCACCACACCGTTGTAGGTGGCGCAGACCCGCTTGAGGTCTTCGTAGAAGGCGTTGTCCACCCGTGCCTTGTTGGCCGGGAACTGGCCGGCAGCCCGGTAGTTGCGGTAGCCGAAGTCGTGCCGCTGGCAGGAGAGCCGGAACGAGAAGCCGAGCGGGTTGTCCGGGCTGGACGAGCAGTAGTCGGTGGACCAGTCGAACTGGTAGGCGGCCCAGGATCCCTGGTTGAGCCGGGCCGAGTTCCAGGCGTTGTAGCTGCTGGCGGTGGTCTGGGTGAAGCTGGACAGGACGGCGGGCTTGTCTGCGGGGACGGCGGTGGCCGGCCCGGCGAACCCGATGGTACTGGCCAGGCCGAGGAACGTGGCGGTGAGCAGGATGGCCAGGCGACGGTGCATCGGATACCTCCGGTGGACGATCCATCATGTGGCGTCGAGGATGCTTGTTACCGATGGGTCACAAGCGTGTCCACAGTCTTGCGGCATCAGCTACCGTCGATCTTTAGTTCACCGGATCTTTCGTCAACCACTGCGTAAACGGACGAGTCCGGCACTGCATCCGTGGTAGTCGATGTCCACCTCAGCCCACGGCGTTCGCACCCCCTCCGGGTAGCGCGGACACCCGAACCAGGGCCACCACCCGACCGCTGCCGCCGCCGTCGGCGCCGACCGATCGGCCGATGATCCACACCCACTGGTTGTCGTAATAGGCTGACAGATCGGGTCGAAGCTGTTCCACCTGGAGGATCAGTGTGTGTCGGCCGTATCGCCAGTCTTCCTTGTCTAGTCGCAGAACCGTCCCGGGTGCGATCGCTGGAATGGTGGTCGGATGTGACGGCTTCACGGGCGGGCTCCGGGAGTGGCGGGTGAACGGGTCGCCGGGGAAGCATCAACAACGCTGCGTCCCGATGCAATGTCTCTAAGCAAGATTTGAACCGACGGGATACGACTGTCTCAACTCCGGACGCACCTGCGGCTTGGTGTTGTCCAGCCGACCCGGTTCAACCGAGGCCAAACGGCTATGTTGTGGGCGTGTACGGGGACATGAAAGTGAGGGCGAGTCGGCGGTGATTCACTTTCCTGCCGTACGCCAGGGGCCGCTGAAGGCGTTGAGCGTGCGCCTGTTCGCCGCGGTCGCGCTGGTGTTCGCCGTGGTGGGCGTGGTCTACCTTGACCGTGAGGGCTACCGCGACGTCAACGAGGACGGCATCTCCCTGCTGGACTGCTTCTACTACGCGGTGGTCAGCCTCTCCACCACCGGGTACGGCGACATCGCCCCGATCAGCGACAGCGCCCGGCTGGTCAACGTTCTGATCATCACGCCGGCCAGGGTGGTGTTCCTGATCATCCTGGTCGGTACCACCCTGGAAGTGCTCACCGAGCAGTACCGGACCAACCTTCGACTGACCCGGTGGAGAAGGAAAGTGAAGGACCACGTCATCATCTGCGGCTACGGCACCAAGGGCCGCAGCGCCGTGTCCGCCCTGCTGGAGAACGGCTTCGACAAGCAGCACATCGTCGTCGTCGAGAGCAGCGGCATCGCACTACGGCAGGCCACCGCGGCCGGCCTGGTCGCCGTCGAAGGATCGGCGACCCGTTCGTCGGTCCTCAACGAGGCGCACGTCAAGCACGCCAAGGCGGTGATCATCGCGACCGACAGTGACGACGCGTCCGTCCTGGTCACCCTGACCGCCCGCCAGTTGACCGCCGGCAAGGTACGGATCATCGCCGCCGCCCGGGAAGCCGAGAACGCCCCGCTGTTGCGGCAGAGCGGAGCACACCACGTGATCGTGTCGTCGGCCACCGCTGGCCGACTGCTCGGCCTGTCGACCTCCGCGCCGCCACTGATCGACGTGGTGGAGGATCTGCTGACCCCGGGGCAGGGCATGGCGTTGGCGATGCGCTCGGCCACTCGCGACGAGGTCGGGCTCCCACCCCGTCAGTTGACCAACCTGGTGATCGCGCTGATCCGGCGGGGCCGCGTCGTGTCGCTCGCCGAGCCCGACAGTATCCAGATCGAGACCGGTGACCTGCTGGTCTATGTCCGGGACGACCGCACCTCGGCAGGTAGCCCGTCGGTGGCCGGCTGACCCGCCCCGGCCACGGGCTGACCCGGGCGGACCCGCCCCGGCCACGGGCTGACCCGGTACCGGACCCGGGCGGACCCGGGCGGACCCGCCCCGGCCGACCAGCTGGCGCCGCCCGGCCGGTCGGTCAGTCGATGGTCCAGGTGTCGCCGCTGCTCAGCAGCCCGGCCAGTTGCTCCTCCGGGGTGCCCTCGGCTTTCGTCTTCGCCTCGGCCATCTGAGCCTGGATCAGGCTGTCGTAGCTGGGCCGTTCGACGCTGCGGAACACCCCGATCGGGGTGTTCCGCAGGTCGGCGGCGGGTAGCCGGGACAACGCGAACGCGTACGCCGGTTCGGCGATGGTCGCGTCGTGGACCACGATGTCGTCGGTCGGTACGGACGCGGTCTCGACGACCTCCAGACCGAAGCCGCCCGGCGGGTGAACCACGCAGAACTGCCCGTCGGCACCGAAGGTGATCGGCTTGCCGTGCTCCAGCCGGATCACGAAGTCGTCCCGGGTCGCCGGCTCCTTGAGCTGCTCGAAGGCACCGTCGTTGAAGATGTTGCAGTTCTGGTAGATCTCCACGAAGGCTGAGCCCTGATGCTCGGCCGCCGCCCGCAGCACCGACTGCAGATGCTTACGGTCCGAATCGATGGTCCGGGCGACGAACGTCGCCTCGGCACCCAGCGCCAGCGACAGCGGGTTGAACGGTGAGTCCGCCGAGCCGACCGGCGTCGACTTGGTGATCTTGCCGATCTCGGAGGTCGGCGAGTACTGGCCCTTGGTCAACCCGTAGATCCGGTTGTTGAACAGCAGGATCTTCAGGTTGACGTTGCGGCGTAGCGCGTGGATCAGATGGTTGCCGCCGATCGACAGGGCGTCACCGTCACCGGTGACCACCCACACCGACAGATCCGGCCGCGACACCGACAGGCCGGTGGCGATCGCCGGCGCCCGACCGTGGATCGAGTGCATGCCGTACGTGTTCATGTAGTACGGGAAGCGGGACGAGCAGCCGATACCGGAGACGAAGACGGTCCGCTCCCGGGCGATGTTCAGCTCCGGCATGAACGACTGCACCGCGGCCAGGATCGCGTAGTCGCCGCAGCCAGGGCACCAGCGCACCTCCTGGTCGGACTTGAAGTCCTTGGCGGTCAGCTTGAGCGCCACCGGCGTACCAGCGCCGGAGCGTCCGTTGGGGGCGGACTCAGACATTCTTCACGACCTCTTCCAGCATGGTCTCCAGCTCGGTGGCGGTGAACGGCAGCCCACGGACCTGGTTGTAGCCGATCGCGTCGACCAGGTAGCGGGCCCGGATCACATGCGCCAACTGACCCAGGTTCATCTCCGGGATCACCACCCGGTCGTAGGAGCCCAGCACCTCACCGAGGTTCGCCGGCAGCGGCGCCAGATGACGCAGATGCGTCTGGGCGATCGACAGTCCGCGCTGACGCAACGCCCGGCAGGCGGCGCCGATCGGTCCGTACGTCGAACCCCAGCCCAGCACCAGCGTCCGGGCATCGCCGTCCGGGTCCTCGACCTCGACGTCCGGCACCGGGATGGTGTCGATGCGCGCCTGCCGGGTGCGCACCATGAAGTCGTGGTTGGCCGGATCGTAGGAGATGTCACCGGTCTTGTCGGCCTTCTCCAGACCGCCGATCCGGTGCTCCAGCCCCGGGGTACCGGGGATCGCCCACGGCCGCGCCAACGTCTGCGGGTCCCGCAGGTACGGCAGGAAGGTCTTGCCGTCGACGTCGTTGGGGGCGGTGGCGAACTCGACCTGCAGGTCGGGCAGGGAGTCGACGTCCGGCAGCAGCCACGGCTCCGAGCCGTTGGCCACGTAGTTGTCCGACAGCAGCAGCACCGGCGTGCGGTAGGTCAACGCGATCCGGGCCGCCTCGATCGCGGCGTGGAAGCAGTCCGACGGCGATCGGGGCGCGATCACCGCGACCGGTGCCTCGCCGTGCCGGCCGAACAACGCCATGTTCAGGTCGGCCTGCTCGGTCTTGGTCGGCAGCCCGGTCGACGGCCCGGCCCGCTGCACGTCCACGACCACCAACGGCAGCTCCAACGCCACCGCCAGGGAGATCGTCTCCCCCTTGAGCGCGACACCCGGCCCGGACGTCGTGGTGATACCGAGCGCGCCACCGTAGGAGGCGCCGAGCGCCGCGCCGATAGCGGCGATCTCGTCCTCGGCCTGCATGGTGATCACGCCGAACCGCTTGTGCTTGCTCAACTCGTGCAGGATGTCCGACGCGGGGGTGATCGGGTAGGCACCGAGGAACACCGGCAGCTTCGCCCGGACCCCGGCCGCGACCAGACCCAGCGACAGCGCCGCGTTGCCGGTGATGTTGCGGTAGGTCCCCGGTCGCATCCGGGCCGGCTTCACCTCGTAGCGGACCGAGAAGTCCTCGGTCGTCTCGCCGAAGTTCCAGCCAGCCTTGAACGCGGCG
This sequence comes from Micromonospora sp. LOL_023, assembly GCF_048060115.1. Lineage (NCBI taxonomy): Bacteria > Bacillati > Actinomycetota > Actinomycetes > Micromonosporales > Micromonosporaceae > Micromonospora > Micromonospora sp. LOL_023. The sequence continues at coordinate 116,658 of NZ_JBHMIM010000004.1, read as the reverse complement.
ATGTTGGCCGCGACCAGGTCCGGGCGCTTGGCGAACTTGCGCTCCAGGAACCGGATCGTCGAGGCGTACGGCCGCGAGTACATCCACGACAGCAGACCGAGCGCGAACATGTTCTTCGCCCGCTCGGCGTCCTTCTTGGAGACGGCCAACTCGGCGAGGGCACCGATGGTCATCGACGTCAACGCCACCGGGTGCAGGGCGTAACCGTCGAGGGAACCGTCTTCCAACGGGCTGACGGCGTAGCCGACCTTCGCCAGGTTGCGCCGGGTGAACTCGTCGGTGTTGACGATGATGTCCGCGCCGCGGGGCAGATCACCCAGGTTGGCCTTCAACGCGGCCGGGTTCATCGCGACGAGGACGTTCGGCGAATCACCCGGGGTGAGGATGTCGTAGTCGGCGAAGTGCACCTGGAAGCTGGAGACCCCCGGCAACGTGCCGGCGGGTGCCCGGATCTCGGCGGGGAAGTTCGGTAACGTCGAGATGTCGTTACCGAGCTGAGCGGTCTCCGAGGTGAACCGGTCACCGGTCAGCTGCATACCATCACCGGAGTCGCCAGCGAAACGGATGACCACCCGATCCAGTTGACGGACCTGCTTGGCCACGTGAGCTGACCTCCTCGTTTCCTGCCGGCGGTGCGAACCTTGCCGTCGCGCGTCGGCTGTTGCCCGGTGAGTGGCGCGGGTGCGCCGGTGCCGCGGTGCGGCTGCTGCCGGGTGCCAGGGTAAGGGCGTCCTAACCATGCTCGCACCTTCGACAAAGCCTACGTCGAATCGTGTCGGAAACCCGGCTCGGGTCCGCCGGGTGGGACTCGAATCACCCGGTAAGCTGCCGAGCATGCAGGGCTACCTTGGGTCGTACGCGACGCTGGGGCTGCTGCTGGTGGTGAGCGTGGCGTTCTTCGTCGTCGCGTACGGGGCCAACCGGCTACTGCGGCCGGCCCGACCGGCGGACCCGGTGGGCAAGCGGGCAAGCTACGAGTGCGGTCTCGACCCGGTCGGCGGCGACTGGGCCCAGGCCCAGATCCGCTACTACGTGTACGCCTTCCTCTACGTGCTCTTCGCGGTGGAAGCCGTGTTCCTGTTCCCCTGGGCGGTGATCTTCGATCGTCCCGGGTTCGGTCTGGTGACGGTCGCCGAGATGGGGATCTTCGTGGCGGTCCTGGCGTTGGGCATCCTCTACGCCTGGCGCAAGAACGTGCTCCGCTGGACCTGAGCGCCGGCAGACGGCGTCAGGCCAGCGCACGGCGGGACACCGCCGGCGGCCGGTCGCCACGGACCGACGCGACCATGTCCAGCACCCGCCGGGTGGCCGCCACCTGATGGGCGCGGAACACCCGGGCACCCAGCCAGGCCGAGACCGCGGTCGCCGCAAGGGTGCCTTCCAGTCGCTGGTCGACCGGAAGATCGAGGGCCTCGCCGATGAAGTCCTTGTTGGACAGCGCAACCAGCACCGGCCAGCCGGTGTCGACCAGTTCGTCGAGCCGTCGGGTCACCTCCAGCGAATGCCGGGTGTTCTTGCCGAAATCGTGCGCCGGGTCGATGAGCACCCCGTCCGGGCGCACGCCCAGCCCGACCGCCCGTTCGGCGAGCCCGGTCACGGTCCGTACCACGTCGGCGACGACGTCGTCGAACGCCGCCCGGTGCGGCCGGGTCCGTGGCGTGGTGCCCCCGGTGTGTGAGCAGAGCAGCCCGGCACCGGTCGCCGCCGCGACCTCGGCGAGCCGGGGGTCGGCCCCGGCCCAGGTGTCGTTGAGCAGGTCGGCCCCGGCCGCGACCGCCGCCCGGGCCACCTCCGCCCGCCAGGTGTCGATCGAGATGACCAGGTCGGGGAAGGCCGCGCGGACCGCCGCGATGGTGCCGACCGTACGGTCGATCTCGGCGGACACGTCGACCGGGGCACCAGGACCGGCCTTCACCCCGCCGATGTCGACGATGTCCGCTCCGTCGGCGACGGCCTGCCCGACTGCGCGCAGCGCGGCGTCGGCGGCGAACGTGGCACCCCGGTCGAAGAACGAATCGGGCGTACGGTTCACGATCGCCATCACCGCGAGGTCGCCGGCCGCGAACGTTCGACGCCCGAGCCGTAGCGTGCGCGCCATCCGTGTCCTCCTGTTTTGCGGTCCGGCAGCTGGGTCTGGTCGCTCCGGCAGGTGAGGTTAGCCCTTGCTCCGGCCGGCCGAACACGACGGAATCCGGTCGGGACCCCGGGGCGGACGACTCGCCGTCGGGGGGTCGCCCTCGACGCGCCGACATGTCACGATTCGGTGATGGATCAGTTTCTCCTCGTTCTGGTCGCCGCGCTGACGGTTGCCGCCGTCGTCTTCGGGGTCACCGTCCTGGTCACCGGCAACGACCCGGGCCTGGTGCCGGCCGAACCGGACGGCCGGGCGGTTCCGTTGCCCGGCACCCGACCGCTGCTGGAGCGGGACGTCACCCGGGTACGTTTCGACACCGCCCTGCGGGGTTACCGGATGGCGCAGGTCGACCAGGCGCTGCGCCGCGCCGCGTACGACATCGGATACAAGGACGAGCTGATCGAGGTGCTGCAGGCGGAGGTGGCGGCGTTGCGCGACGGGCGGATCGAGGACGCCGACCTGCTCAGCCGAACCCGCGACGCCGCGCTGGTCGCCGGGGCCGACCCGAGCGGCGGGCAGCCGGGCGGGGGCGAGCCGGTGATCGAGGTCGGTACGGTGTCGCCGACGGTCGAGGTCGGTACGGTGTCGCCGACGGTCGAGGTCGGGTCCGCGCAACCGGAGACCGCGTCGCAGCCGGCACCTGAGCGGTTGGACGGGGCAACCAGGTGAGTACCCCGGACGACACCGAGGCCGCGACTCCCGGCTCCGGCGAGGTGACGGCGACGGTCATCGTCCGGGCGCCGGCCGCGAGGGTGTTCGCCGCCTTCACCGCCTGGGAACGGCAGTCCGACTGGATCCCGTTCACCGAGGTGAAGGTCGTCTCCGGAGACGGCGGCGAGGGCAGCCTGATCGTCGCGGTCACCGCCGTCGGCCCGGTCGCGCTGCGCGACGAGATGCGGGTCGTACGGCTGGACGCCCCGTACGAGGTCCGGGTCGTGCACTGCGGCACCCTGCTGCGCGGGCCGGGGGTGCTCCGCTGCACCCAGATGGACCACGACCGCACCCAGGTCGTCTGGCACGAGTGGTTCCACCTGCCCGGTGGGGTTGCCGGCCGGGTCGCCTGGCCGCTGCTCTGGCCGGGCTCGAAGGTGAGCTTCACCCAGGCGCTGAAGAAGTTCGGCCGGCTGGTCGAGGCCGGGGCGCTGCCATGACCGGGCCGGGGAAGCCGCCGGCTGAGCCGTCCCCGCCGCCGACCGGGCTCAGCGTCGGGGTGGACGGGCTGGCCAGGTGCACCTGGGGGGCCGGGTCCGACGAGTACCGCCGCTATCACGACCAGGAGTGGGGCCGCGCGGTACGCGGCGACGACGCGCTCTTCGAGCGGCTCGCACTGGAAGCCTTTCAGTCGGGGCTGTCCTGGCTGACGATCCTGCGCAAGCGGGCCGCGTTCCGGGCCGCGTTCGACGGTTTCCAGATCGCGAAGGTCGCCGGGTACGGCGACGGCGACGTCGAACGGCTGCTCGCCGACGCCGGCATCGTGCGGAACCGGTCCAAGATCGAAGCGGCGGTGGCGAACGCACGGGCCGCGCTCGACCTGCCCACCAGCCTGACCGAGCTGCTCTGGTCGTACGCCCCGCCGCCGCGCCCCGCCCGGCCGGCGTCGATGGCCGAGGTGCCGGCGGTGACCCCCGGGTCGGCCTCGATGGCCAAGGCGCTGAAGCGGCACGGTTTCCGGTTCGTCGGGCCGACGACGGCGTACGCGTTGATGCAGGCGACCGGCATGGTCGACGACCACGTCGCCGGCTGCCACGTGGCACCACCGGTCGGTGCCTGACCCACAGCGGGTGCCGGCCGGCATGATGGGATGTGAGGATGCGCGACGACATCAGCCGACCCGACCGGCCGCCGGCCGGGACCAGCCCGGTCAGTGCCGAAACCGGTGCCTGGGCGGTGGTGATCCCCACCTCGCGGTACGAGGCGGAGCGGCTGTTCCATCACGACGCCCTGGAGCTGACCGGCCTGGACGGCCGCGCCCGCCCCGCGTTCGGCGCGCCGGTGCTCATCGTCACCGACGGCGACCAGCCGTTGGTGGTCGCGTTGGGCCGGGTCGGTGCCGCCGCCGGCGGCGAGGAGGGCGGCGAGACCCGGGCCGGCGAACCCGAGCCGCTGGTGGTGCACTACACCTGCCGGGCCTTCGACGACCCGGTGCCGGCGGCGTCGCTCACGTTGACCGGTCCGGTGACCGCCGTCGACGTGGCCACCTACCGGGCGCTCGCCGGGCAGCTCGCCCCGACCGGTGACCGCCGGACCTGGCTGGTCAGCCTCGACCTGCCGATCGAGGCACCGACGGCGGCGGAAGCGGTCCGGTTGTTCTGGTCGTACGTGCGGGACCTGGGTCCGCGTGAGCTGCCCACCTTCGTGTACCCGTCCGGTGACGAACTGGCCATGCAGGCCTTCGTGCTCGGAGCGGAGGCGAACCAGGACCCGGAGGAGGACGACTGACTCCGGTGCCCGGACCGGCGTCAGCGGTCGTCCGTCGGTGGTCGTCCGTCAGCGGCCGTCGAAGACCGGGCGCTGCTTGGCGACGAACGCGGCCGTGGCCTGCCGGTGGTCGACGGTGCCTCCGCAGATCTCCTGCGCCTGCTCCTCGGCGGCCAGTGCCTCGGCGAGGGTGCCGGACGCGCCGACCGCCAGCTGGCGTTTGATCGCCCCGTACGCGACGGTCGGCCCGGCGGCCAGCCGTTCGGCCAGCTGCTGAGCGACCGGGAGAATCTGGTCGTCGTCGTCGACCAACTGGCTGAGTAGACCGATGCGGTGCGCCTCGGCCGCCGGCACCGGCTGTGCCAGCAGCATCAGCTCGACCGCCTTCGGGTAGCCGACCAGCCGGGGCAGCGCCCAGGACGCGCCGGTGTCGGCCGCCAGGCCGACGTTGGCGAACGCCATCAGGAAGCTGGTCCGTGGCCCGCCGATGCGAAAGTCGGCCAGCATGGCGAGGGAGGCGCCGGCCCCGGCGGCGGTGCCCCGGACGGCGGCGATCACCGGCTTGGGCAGCCCGGCCAGCCTGGTGGCGATTGGGTGGTAGTGCTCCCGTACGGTCACCAGTGGATCGGTGGTGCCCGATTCCAGCGTCTCCACGTGCTCACGCAGGTCCTGCCCGACGCAGAACGCCCGCCCGGCGCCGGTGAGCACCACCGCCCGGCAGCGCTGGTCGGCCGCCAGGTCGGCCAGCGCCTCCCGTAGCGACTCCTTGAGCGTGACGTCGAGCGAGTTGAGCGATTCCGGACGGTGCAGGGTCAGCGTCACGACCGCACCGTTGCGGTCGACGAGTAGCGACTCGGTCACGACTGGGCTCCTTCTTTTTCTCTGGCCGGTTTCGGTGTCGCCGGTCAACGACGGTTGCCGTCGCGGTGTCCGCCGCCGACCCGGTGGCCGCTGTCGCGCTCTCCTCCGGTCAGACACGCGTCGACGTACCGGTCGGCGGCGGGCCGTAGCCGGGCGGCGTGCCGGTCGAAGAACGACGCGGCGCTCGTGCCGGGCCAGCGCTCGGGCAGCAGCGCCGGTGGCAGTTGGGGATCGCGGAACAGGAATCCGCGCCAGGCGTGCACCAGCCGGAACCGGGCCGCGTAGGCCTCCTCGTCGGTACTGCGTATCGTCACGCGGGCGAGCATGGGGCGTTGTTCGGCGACGAACCGCTCGTATGCCTGACCGATCTCCGTCAGGTCCCAGGCCCGCCGGACCAATGCGGCCGCGCCAGTGGTGCCGGCGGCGTGGGTCGCGACGAACCGCTCACAGCGGATGCCGGAGTCGGTGAGTAGGGCGTCGACCTCGCTGGCCGACCGGGTCGCCACCCAGGTGTGTTCGTCCAGCATTCCGTAGCCGAGGTAGCTGAGGTTGGCGCAGAGCCGCTGCCGTTCCCGGCGCGCGGCGGGGGCGTCGAGCACCAGCAGGTCGAACTTGCCGTCCCAGGAGACCCGGCCGGTGCGGTAGATTCGGGCGGCGGCCTCGTCCAATCTGCGGGCGGCCTTGGCTGTCAGAAGATAGCCGGGGCCGGCGGCCAGCCGGGACGGGTGCAACCAGCCCTGCCGCACCATCCGGGACACCGCGGTGCGTACCGCCGGCGGCGCGATTCCGAGCGGTGCCAGCAGCTTGACCAGGGCAGCTACGGGCGCACGACCACCACGGGACCGTAGGTGGTCGCCGAACAGGTCGAAGAGCGCCGACCGTGCCTGCATGACCGCACATTGTGACAGCCCACTTCAAGATAAGCTAGACGCTGTCACAGCTTTGTGGGCTCGGTTTGGGTCCGGCGGTGTTCATCAGGGAAAATCGTTGGTCGGCACCGTGGCAGTGGCGTGCGGTGAGACTGACGAGGTGGCTGGGGTACCCCCAGCGGCCCTGGGGCAAGTCTGAGGGGAGACAACATGGCGGCGATGAAGCCGCGGACGGGCGACGGTCCGCTGGAGGTCACCAAGGAGGGCCGGGGCATCGTCATGCGGGTTCCGCTGGAGGGCGGTGGCCGACTCGTCGTCGAGATGACGCCGGACGAGGCCAACGCGCTCGGTGACGCGCTGAAAGTGGCCGCAGGCTGATCGAGCCGGGCCCGGGGGCGAGGCAGGCCCACGGGTCGACATAGCGACGGTTGACGAGTCCGCCGGTCCGGTCCCCACCGGATCGGCGGACTCGGTACGCCGTGGGCAGGACCCATTTCGTCTCAGGAGGTAACCCCGGCGTGTTCGCCATCCGTCTGTCGGTGGAGCCGGTCGCCGCCGAAACTGTCGTGCTGCCTGTCGAGCCGGCGGCCGGTTCAGCCGGTGTCCGGATCGGCGCGGTGCCGGATCAGTTGCCGGTCGACGGCGACCGCCACGAGTTGGCAGCCGAGGCGGCGGCGTTGGCCGACCGGGCCGGCCATGCCGGCGGCGCGGGTGAGATCCACGTTCTGCACCGGCCGAGAAGTACCCCGTACCGGGTGATCCTGGTCGGTGTCGGCGCCGCCGACGAGGCCGGCTGGCGGGCGGCGGGTGCCGCGGTCGGCGCGATGGCCCGGGGCGAGGCGCCCGTGGCCGAGCCCTACCTGGTCGCCGTCGCGGCGACCGGCGGCCCGGCCGCCGTACGCGGGTTCGCCGAGGGATGCTGGTTGGCCGGCTACCGGTTCACCCTGGATGCTCCCGGCGTCGTGGGCGGCACCGCCGAGTCGGATCCGTCGATCCTGCTCACCCACCCGCCGACCGCCGAGGCGCGGCAGGCGCTGCGGCTCGCCCGGGTGACCGCCGAGGCGACCTGCCTGGCCCGCGATCTGACGAACATGCCGTCGTCGGTCAAGAACCCGGCCTGGTTCGCCGATCGGGTGGCCGGCCTGGCGGCCGAGCGCCCCGGGTTGACCGTGACCGTCCGAGGCCCCCGCGAGCTCGCCGACGAGGGGTTCGACGCGCTGCTCGCGGTCGGTGCCGGCTCGGCGTCGGGTCCTCGCCTGGTCGAGATCGACTGGGCACCGGCGGACGCGCGTCGACACGTGGTGCTCGTCGGCAAGGGCATCACCTTCGACACCGGCGGCGTCTCGATCAAGTCGGTGGACGGGATGAAGCTGATGCGCAAGGACATGGGCGGGGCCGCCGCGGTGGTAGCCACCGTGCTAGCCGCCGCCGACCTGGCGCTGCCGGTACGGCTGACGGTGCTGGCACCGCTCGCCGAGAACATGGTCAGTGGCGCCGCGTTCCGCCCGGGTGACGTCATCCGCCACTTCGGCGGACGCACCAGCGAGACCACCAACTCCGACGCCGAGGGCCGGCTGGTGCTGGCCGACGCGATCAGTTACGCGGTCAGCCGGTACTCGCCGGACCTCCTTGTCGATCTGGCCACCCTGACCGGGGCGAACGCGATCGCCCTGGGTCGACGCACGGCGGCGCTCTACGGCGACGACGACGGTCTCGTCGGTGAGCTGCTCGCTGCGTCGGCGGCCGCGGGTGAACGCAGCTGGCGGATGCCGCTGCACCCCGACTACGTCGAGTATCTCGGCAGCGAGATCGCGGATCTGTTCAGCGCGCCGGACCTCGGGGCCAGTTCGGTGGTGGCCGCGCTCTATCTGCGCGAGTTCACCGGCGCCTTGCGCGGGCGCTGGGCGCACTTCGACATGTCCGTCCCGTCCTGGTCCGACGCCGACCACGAGGAGTTGACCAGGGGTGCGACCGGCTGGGGAGTCCGGACGCTGGTGCGTTGGCTGGCGTGATCGGCCGATGCTCAGCGGCGAACGGCTGCCAGCAGACCGTCGCCGGCCGGCAGCAGCGCGGGAACCCACTCGTCGGCTTCCCGGATCGCCTTGACCACCTCACGGATGGTCACGGTTTCGGCGTCCCGGGCGGCCGGATCGCCGATCCGGCCGCCGGCCAGCGCACCGTTGACCGCCAGAATGCCACCGGGACGCAGCAGCCGCAGCGCGGCATCGACGATGGCGCCGATCTCGGCGCTGTCGCCGTCGACGAACACCATGTCGTACACCGAATCCGCCAGCCGGGGCAGTACGTCGAGCGCCCGACCGGTGATGATCCGAGTACGCGAGGCGGCGAATCCCGCCTCGGCGAAGATCCGCCGGGCCATCCGCTGGTGTTCGTTCTCCACGTCGATGGTGGTCAGTACGCCGTCGGGACGCATCCCACGCAGCAGCCAGATGCCACTGACCCCGGTGCCGGTGCCGATCTCGACCACCGCGCGGGCGCTGCCGGCCGCCGCGAGCAGCCGCAACGCGGCTCCGGCGTCGGCGGTCACCGCGCGCAGACCGATCTCCTCAGCCAAGCTGTGGGCGGTACGCAGAACCAGGTCCTCGGCGGCGTAGCCGGCGACGAACTGGAGGGCCTGGGGTGCCGTGGTCCAGGCAGGGGGTCGGGCGACCGGGGTGATGGCGTACCTCCAGCGGGGGGTCGGGCGGTGGTTGCCGGTACGAGCCTAGATCGCCGCCGTCCGACGGGCCGACCGGGCACCGTCGCACACCGCCCTTCGGCGACCACTGAAGGTTCTTCGATTATCCGTGCAATCCTGGACACGGAGCGATGTCGTCGATCGGACGGGCGTTGTCGCGCTGGGACGGACTGGGGAGGCAACCGTGACCGACGGCGGTAACTGGCGTCGAGCCGACGGGACGACGCCGCCGGGGCACCAGCCGCCGGTCGGCGGTTGGACCGGCTCGTCCGCTGCCGGACAGCCCTCGATGTACGGCCCGACACCGGGTTCGCCGTGGTGGTCCGACGCGTTACGGGACCCGTGGCGGGACCCGTACGCGCCGTCGGCGGTGGTGGTCGAGGCGCCGTCGGCGGTGGCCCGTGGCGCGGCCGCCGGGCCCGAGCCGGTCGCCGGGGCGGACACCGCCGCCCGTCGGGGATTCGCCCCGATCGTGCTGGTGTCGGTGATCACCGCGCTGCTGGCCGGGAGTCTCGGCGGAGCGCTGGGCTTCGCGTTCGCGGTACGGGGCGGTGTCGCCGGTGGTGGAGCGACGTTGGGGTCCGCGCCGCTGGACCCTCCGGGGCTCGCGCAGCGGCCGGCCGACTCGTTCGCCGGCGTGGCGCAGCGGGTGCTGCCGAGCGTGGTCACCGTGCAGGTGGGCGGTGCGGGTGGGCAGAGCGTCGGATCGGGTTTCGTCGCCACCGCCGACGGCTACGTGATCACCAACGACCATGTCGTGGGGGTCGGGGCCAGGGAAGCGCTGGTGCTGTTCAGCAACGGGACCACGGCGCGCGCAACGATCGTCGGGCAGGATCCCGAGTCCGACATCGCGGTGATCAAGGTCGACCGGACCGGGCTGACCCCGGTCGAGTTCGGCGACTCCGACGCGATCGCGGTCGGCGATCCGGTGCTGGCCTTCGGCTCTCCGCTGGCGTTGACCAACACGGTCACCTCGGGGATCGTCAGCGCGCTGGACCGGACGATCCGGGCGGGGGAGCCGGGCGGCCAGCTGCGCTACTACGCGGCGATCCAGACCGATGCCGCCGTCAACCAGGGCAACTCGGGTGGGCCGTTGGTGGACGGGGCGGGGCGGGTGATCGGGGTCAACTCGGTCATCAAGTCGCTGGCGGCCGACGAGGAGACCGCCGGCAACATCGGCCTGGCGTTCGCTATTCCGATCAACCACGCGAAGCGGATCACCCAGGACATCATCGACACCGGAACGGCCCGGCGGACGGTCTTCGGCGCGAACGTGACCGATGCGGCCGGCACCCCGGGTGCCGGCGTACGGCTGGGTGAGGTGGTCGCCGACGGCCCGGCCGCCGACGCGGGCCTGCGTGCCGGTGACGTGGTGCTGCGGATCGACGGCCGGCCGTTGGACCAGGCGGTGGACCTGATCGCGCTGGTACGCAAGTACGCGCCAGGTTCGGTGGTGGCGGTCGACTACCGCCGTGGCACCGAGAACCTGTCGGCCTCGGTGACGTTGGCGGCCGACGCCAAGTAACACCCGGTCGGGCCTCCCCGGTAGGCCCCCGACGTGCGTACTCTTGCCTTCGACGGCGGCGAGGGAGGCCCGGAGCATGTTCGACAACCTCAACTGGTGGGAGATCGGTCTGATCCTGCTGGTCGCCCTGCTGATCTTCGGCGACCGGCTGCCGCAGATGATCTCCGACGGCCTGCGGATGGTGCGCAACCTGCGCAACATGGCCCGCAACGCCACCTCAGACCTGAGCCGCGAGCTCGGCACCGACATCCAGCTCGAGGACCTGCACCCGAAGGCGTTCATCCGCAAGCACCTGCTCAGCGAGGAGGACGAGGTCGCGCTGCGCAAGCCGCTGCAGGGGATGTACGACGACCTGCGTACCGACGTCGGTGGCGTCCGGGACGAGCTGCGGGACGTCGCCGCCTCGGCGAATCCGCGCAGCTCCGCGGCGAAGCCATCGGTGCCTGCGGCTCGGCCCGCCAGCGCCCCGGCCGCGCCTGCCGCCCCGGCTGTCCGCTCGGTCGACGTCGACGCGACCTGAGCCTGCGGCTCAGCGGCCGGCGGGGCGCAGGCCCAGCGGCTTGCCCAGCAGTGACTCACGGCGGACCGCCAGCCGGTCGGCGACCGCGTTGAGCGCCTTGGCCGCCGGCGCGGCCGGCTCGGCCAGCACGATCGGGGTGCCCCGGTCGCCGGTCTCCCGCACCCGGGTGTCCAGTGGGATCTGCCCGAGCAACGGCACCTGGGCGCCGATGGTACGGGTCAGCGACTCGGCGACCGCCGTGCCGCCGCCGCTGCCGAAGATCTCCATCCGTTCACCGGTGGGCAGCTCGAGCCAGGACATGTTCTCCACCACGCCGACCAGCCGCTGATGGGTCTGCAGCGCGATCGCGCCGGCGCGTTCGGCGACCTCGGCGGCGGCCGCCTGCGGGGTGGTCACCACCAGGATCTCGGCGTTGGGCAGCAGCTGCGCCAGTGAGATGGCCACGTCGCCGGTGCCCGGTGGCAGGTCCAGCAGCAGCACGTCCAACTCGCCCCAGTAGACGTCGGCGAGGAACTGCTGCAACGCCCGGTGCAGCATCGGACCGCGCCATACCACGGCGGCGTTGCCGGCGGTGAACATGCCGATCGAGATGACCTTCACGCCGTGCGCCTGGGGCGGCATGATCATCTCTTCGACCCGGGTCGGCCGGTCGTCCGTGCCGAGCATCCGTGGCACTGAATGTCCGTATATGTCCGCGTCGATCACCCCGACCGAGAGGCCCCGCGCGGCCAACGCAGCGGCCAGGTTCACCGTCACGCTGGACTTGCCGACGCCGCCCTTGCCGCTGGCCACCGCGTACACCCGGGTCCGGGACCCGGGCTGGGCGAACGGGATCACCGGCTCGGCGCCCGCACTGCCCCCGCGCAACTGCTCCTGCAACGACTTGCGCTGCTCCTGGCTCATCACCCCGAAGTCGATCTCGACACCGCTGACCCCGGGCACCCGACTCACCGCCTCGGTGATGTCGGTACGCAACTTGTCCTTCAACGGGCAGCCGGCGACGGTCAACAGCAGCTCCACCCGTACCCGGCCATCGGCATCGACCACGGCGGACCGCACCATGCCGAGCTCGGTGATGGGACGGCGGATCTCCGGGTCGTCGACCGTGGCCAGGGCGGCGTTGACGGCTTCGCTGATGGTGCTGGTCGGTGCGGACATGCCCGCCATGCTACGTCGCCGCAGCAGGTCACTGCCGATCGACGTCGGCCGGCTGCGGTCCCTCGGCTGGAGCCTGGAGTCCCTCGGCCGACCGGCGTTCCAGCCGATGTCGGCGGTGTGCCTGTTCGTCGAGTTCCTCCGCCAACCGGCCCAACTCCGATCGGAGGAAATCCCGGGTGGCCACCTCGCCGACCGCCACCCGCAGCGAGGCGATCTCCCGGGCCAGGTACTCGGTGTCGGCCTTCTGCATCGCCGCTCGCCGCCGGTCCTCCTCCAGCGACACCCGGTCCCGGTCTGCCTGCCGGTTCTGCGCCAGCAGGATCAGCGGTGCCGCGTACGACGCCTGCACCGAGAGCAGCAAGGTCAAGAACGTGAAGGTGTACGGGTCGAAGCGCAGGTCTGCCGGAGCGAGGGTGTTCCACCCGATCCAACTGACCACGAAGACGGTCATGTAGACCAGGAACCGGGCGGTGCCCATGAACCGGGCGATCGCCTCGGCCCACTGCCCGAACGCCTCCGGGCTGATCCGGGGCAGGGTGAGCCGGCCCGGCTCGCGGGGCTGATCGAGTCGCGCGGTCCGGCGTGGCTCAGCCATCTGCGCTCCCGTCGCTCAGCGGGGTGTCCCGGTCCCGCCAGTCCGGCGGCAGCGAGTGGTCCAGCACGTCGTCGACCGTCACCGCGCCGACCAGCCGGTTCGTCGCGTCCACCACCGGCATGGCCACCAGGTCGTAGGTGGCCATCCGGCGGGTGATCTCCAACAGCGGGGTCTCCGGCTGCAACGGGTCGATCCCGTTGTCGACCACGCCGCCGAGCAGGTCGGCCGGCGGCTCCCGCAACAGCCGTTGGAAGTGCGCGACGCCCAGGTACTTGCCGGTCGGCGTGGCCATCGGTGCCCGCGCGACGAAGACCTGCGCGGCGATCGCCGGCGGCAACTGCGACTCCCGGATCCGGGCCAGCGCCTCGGCGACCGTGGCGTCCGGGGTGAGAATGACCGGCTCCGAGGTCATCATCGAGCCGGCGGTCCCCGCCTGGTACTTCAGCAGTTGGCGGACCGAATCCGCCTCGTCCGGCTCCATCAGGTCCAGCAGTACGTCCTGCTCCGGCGGCGGTAGCTCGGCCAGCAGATCGGCGGCGTCGTCCGGATCCATCTCCTCCAGTACGTCGGCGGCGCGTTCCCGGTCCAGCGCGGTGAGGATCGCGACCTGGTCGTGCTCGGGCAACTCCTCCAGCACGTCGGCGAGCCGCTCGTCGGCGAGCGCGGCCGCGATCTCGTGCCGGCGGCTGTCCGGCAGGTCCTGCAGGGCGTTGGCCAGGTCGGCGGCGCGCATCTGATCGAGCACGGCCAGCAACCCGGCGGTGCCCTGGGTGTCCGGCAGCCCGATCAGCCCGCGTACCCGGTGCCAGTCCAGCTGATGCAGATGCCCACGGCGGGTCAGCCGCCCGGTGACCTCGCGGACCGCGACCCGGGTCAACGACCATTCACCGGTCCGGTTGGCCTCCATCGCGACGTCGACGACGGTGCCGGGCCGGTCGCCCGGGTCGAAACTGACCCGGCGGTCCAGGAGGTCCTCCAGCACCAGCAGCTCGTTCGGCCGCTTCTCGAACCGCCGCAGGTTGAGGGTGCCGGTGCCGAGCAGCACCGACTCCGGATCGATCACGGTGACCCGGCCCATCGGCAGGAAGATCCGCCGACGCATCGGCATCTCGGCCACCAGCCCGACCACCTGAGGCGGCCGGTTGGTGGTCCGCAGCCGTACCACCGCGTCGCGGATCCGGCCGACCTGGTCGCCGTTGGGGTCGAAGACGGCTAGCCCGGCAAGCCGGGCGAGGTACACCCTGGTCGCCGTAGTCACCGGCCCAGCCTACGGGTCGTAGGGTGAGTCTCATGTCCAGCCTCGGTTACGAGATCGTCGACGTCTTCACGGATCGGCCGTTCGCCGGTAATCAGCTCGCCGTGGTCTTCGACGCGGAGCAACTCGCCACCGAGCAGTTGCAGGCGATCGCCCGGGAGTTCAACCTCTCCGAGACGGTGTTCGTGCTGTCGACCCGGACCGCCGGCGCGAGTTACCGGGTGAGGATCTTCACACCGGAGCGGGAGTTGCCGTTCGCCGGACATCCCAGCGTCGGCGCGGCGGCCACCGCCGGGCGTCGGGGCCTGGTGTCGCCGGGCACCGTCGTGCAGGAGTGCGGTGCTGGACTGCTGCCGATCGAGCTCACCGAGCATGGGTACGCGACGTTGGCCGGCGGTGAGCCGACCGTCGGGCCCACGGTGGAGACGGCGGTGCTGCTGGCCGCGGTCGGGCTCACCGCCGACGACCGCGCCGGGCCGGCACCGCGCCGGGCCGGCTGCGGACTCGAGTTCGACTACCTGTGTGTACGCCCGGAGGCAGTCGCCCGGGCGAGCCTCGACCCGGTCGCGGCGCTGGGCGCGGGTGTCGGGATGCTCAGCGTCTTCTCCTGGGACCCGACCGGAGCCGGGGATCACCCGACGGCACACACCCGGGTGTTCTGCCCCGGCGCCGGCGTAGCCGAGGACCCGGCCACCGGCTCGGCCGCGCTCGGTCTCGGCGTGTGGGCGGTGGCCAGCGGGCTGCTGCCGCCGAACGGGCAGTCGCGCTACGCCGTGCGGCAGGGCGCCGAGATCCATCGACCATCCACCCTGGACTGCACGGTGACCGCTCTCGGCGGCCGGGCGCGCTCCGCCACCGTCGCCGGCCAGGTGGTGCCGATCGCCACCGGTCGGATCACCGTTCCGCCGTTCGTGGGCTGACGCCCGGGTCTGCCGGTCAGCGGCGGCGGACCCGGTGCAGTCGAAACGGCCGCCGAGTGGGCCGGGTGGCCGTGGTGGGGCGCGGCGGCGCGGCGAGCGACCCGTCCGGCAGTGCCGCGCCGGCGGTGACCGGGGCGTCGGCCGGCGCCAGCCGGAACAGCCGGCATTCGGTGCTCCACCGCTGTACCAGGTCGGCGGGGCTGCCCGGCGCGTTGAGCCGTTTCGCGGCGACCTGCGGGGCGATCGACTCCCACTGCTCGCCGGCCGGCTCGACCAGCGTCACCGTCGCCGGCCAGGTGACGATCCGCCCGCCGTGATCGCCGCGCAACGTCACCGCGGCCGGTACGCCGGCCGCCAGCCCGGCGGCGGACTGCTCACCGGGACCGTCGATCAGGTAGAGGACACCGTCGACCGGCAGGCACCACAGGGCGCGGGCCGGTGCCCCGTCCACCGAGACCCAGGCCACGGACGCCTTCTTGACGGCCTCCTCGACCAGCGGCACGGACTTCTCGACCAGCGGCGGGACGGCTGACTGTTCGGGCACCCTGCCATCGTGCCGCAATCCCGGCCGATTGTCCGCCGCGGCGATCTGTGAGGATCGTGTCCCGTGTCCTCCGATGCTCACCTGCCAGGTCCGGGTGGCCGGGGTGAGCTGCTCGCCACCGGTGCCGTCGCCGTCGCCGTACTCGCCGTCTCCACCTCCGCTCCGCTGATCGCCTTCGCCGCCGCGCCCGCGCTCGCCATCGCCTTCTGGCGAAACGTACTGGCCACCGGCGCGGTGGTCCCCTTCGTCCTGGCCCGCCGTCGGTCCGAGCTGCGGATGCTGGCCGGTGCGGGAGGCCGCCGGCAGGTCGGTTGGTGCGTGCTGGCCGGCGTCGCGCTGGCCGCGCACTTCGGCACCTGGATGCCGAGCGCCCAGCTGACGTCGGTGGCGACGGCCACCGCGCTCGTCGCCACCCAACCGGTCTGGCAGGGCCTGATCGCGATGGGCCAGGGCCGCCGACTGCCGACGGTCACCTGGTGGGGCATCGGCATCGCGGTCCTCGGCGCCGCGCTCGCCACCGGCGTCGACGTGGGGTTCGACGCCCGGGCCGTCGCCGGCGATCTGCTGGCCCTGGCCGGAGCGGTCTTCGCCGCGGTCTACACAGCGTTCGGCGAGCACGCGCGGCGTACGGTCAGCACCACGACGTACACCACGATCTGCTACGGCGTCTGCGCGGTGGTGCTGCTCGTCGTCTGCCTGGTCGGTGGGATCCAGCTGACCGGATTCTCCGGATCGACCTGGCTGGTGATCATCGGCCTGGTCGTCGGAGCGCAGCTGCTCGGCCACTCGATGTTCAGTTACGCACTGCACAAGATCCCGGCGACCACGGTGAGTGTCCTGATCCTGCTGGAGGTGCCCGGTGCCGCGCTGATCGCCTGGCTGTGGCTCGACCAGGTGCCCCGGCTGGCCGCCCTGCCCGGGCTCGGCCTGCTGTTGGTCGGCGTGGCCGTGGTGGTGCTGGGCGGTACCCGTAGCCGGACGCCGCCACCGCTGCCGCCGGAGGCCGGGCCGCCGGAAAGTCCGTCGCCGTCCTGACCGGTGCCGGGCCGGCTGAGCCGGGCCGGCTGAGCCGGGGCGTCGGTTGCCTAGGCCGAGGGTCGCCCCGGTGACACCGTGGCTCAGCCGGAGCCGGGCAGCCCGACAGCGCGTTCGCTGGCGGTCCAGAGCGCGGTGGCCAACTTCGGATCGGCCGCCCACGACCAGGGCCGGCGTAGTTTCCCGTCGATGTAGTAGCCGCCGTCGACCAACCTGGACCGACGCTCCCCGGCCAGCCACACCAGGGTCCGCGCGCCCTGGGCCGGGGTGCGTAGCAACGGGGCGACCCGCATTCCCCAGGCCAGCACGGGGTGTTCGTTGACGAACCGGGTGCGGACCACGCCCGGATGGAACGACACCGAGACGATGTCCGGTCTGCGGCGGGCCAGTTCGGCGGCGAAGAGGATGTTCGCCTGCTTGCTGGTGCCGTACGCGCGCATGGCCCGGTAGCGACGTCCGGCACCCAGCGCGGCGTTGAGGTCGGTCGGGTCGAGGGCACCGCTGCGGTGCGCACCGGAAGCCGTGGTGACCACCCGCTCGATCCGGTCCAGCAGCAGCCTGGTCAGTAGGAACGGGGCCAGGTGGTTGGCCTGCATGGTCGACTCGAACCCGTCGACCGTGGTCACCGGGCGCAGTACGACCGCGCCGGCGTTGTTCGCCAGGACCCCGATCCGGTCGTAGCCGGCGAGCAGCCGCTCGGCCAGGGCGCGTACCTCGTCGAGGACAGCGAAGTCGGTGCGGAACGTGGCCGGCGTCGTACCGCTGGCCTCGCGGACCTCGGCGGCGGCGTCGGCCAGCCGGGCGGCGTGCCGGCCGACCAGCACGACCTCGACGCCGCGCCGGGCCAGCGCCACGGCGGCGGCCAAGCCGATGCCGGAGCTGGCCCCGGTGATCACCGCCGGACCTGGGCGAGGGAGATCCTGACCGGGGCCGCTTTCAGGGGGCATCCCGTGAGGCTATCGTGACGGCGACGGCCGGTCCTGCCCGTTGTCGAAGTTGCTCGATGGGCAGAACCGCCGTACCGACCGCCCGAGACCGGCGACGGGGTGTCCCGGGCGGGGTGCCGGTCGATCAGTACGTGCTGCTGGTGCTGTTCACCATCAGGAAGAAGAAGCCGAAGTACGCGGCCATCGCCAGTACGTACACCACGGTCAGGCCGACGCCGACCCAGCCGATGATCACGCCGGCCTGGGCCAGCCCGTCACCCTGCTCGCCGGTGCGCCGGATCTCGTCGCGTGCCCGCCGGCCGAGAAACACCGATACCAGGCCGATCAGCGGGCAGCTGAACAGGCACACCAGCGACACGATGAACGACGCGAGCGCCAGGTTGTTCGTCGGCCGCGGCGCGGGGTAGACGGGGTACCCGCCGGCGGGCGGAGGGTACGCGCCGGCGATCTGGCCAGGTGGTGGGTACTGTCCGGGTTGCGCCGGGTACCCGCCGGCTGCGGCGGGATCGGCAGCGGGGGTGCCGCCGACCGCCGAGGCCGTGGCCCACGACGAGGGCGGCTGGTTCTCCTGCCCGGGGGCTGACTCTTTCATCGCCTTGCCTTCCTACGAGGTCCGACCGGGGTCCGCCCCGGTGCCGACTGGCCGCTGTGCCGCTACTGGCCCTGGGCGATGCTGACGATGATCCCGATGGTGATCCCGATGCTGGCGAGCAGTGCGATGCTGAAGGAGATCCAACCGGTGATGATGCCGGCGGTGGCCATTCCCTCACCCTGCTGCGGCTGGCCCTGGGCGGCGCTTTCGCGGATCTGCCGGCGGGCGGAATGTCCGAGCAGCGCGCCGACGATGCCGAGCAGGCCGGGAACGAGGTACCCGCACAGCCCCAGGATCCCGAGGATGCCGACGACCAACGCCGCGATGGCCCGGCCGTTCGTCGGCATCGCGGCGGCGACCGGGTACGGGTAGCCGCCCGGCGCGCCGTACCCGGGTGCCGGGTAGCCCGGTGGTGGGTAGCCGGCCGGTGGGTAGCCGGCCTGCTGGAAACTGGGGTCGGTGAACGCCGGGTAGCCGCCCTGGGAGACCGGCTGCCCACTGACCTGGCCTGCCGGATCGGGATAGCCGTAGGGCTGCTGACTGGGCCAGGACGGATCGCCCCAATTGCCGGGCTGCTGGGGTTGGCTCATCACCGAGGGTCTCTCTGTAGGGTCGCTGGTTGCGCGCTCAGGGTAGACCGTGACCGCCAACTCGCGACGACCGCGCGTCGTTGCCCAGCGCGACGCCAACAGGCAGGATCAGCGCATGGGCTTTGACGCACGTACCGTGGTCCGTTCCCGCGCCGGTACGCGAGACGCCGACACACACCGTTCCACCGTTCCTGCACCGGCCGTCGACCAGGACGGATCAGTTACGGCCGATGCCGATCCGGGCGGGCCGACGGCCGCCACCGGACCAGCTCCGGAGCCCGGACCGTTGCGGTTGGACGGCCGGATCGCGTTGGTCACCGGCGCCGGCAGCTCGGACGGCATCGGATATGCCACCGCGCGTCGGCTCGGCCAGCTCGGTGCCCGGGTGGCCATCGTCTCGACCACCCGGCGTATCCACGAGCGCGCATCGGAGCTCGGCGCGATCGGCTTCGTGGCGGACCTGACCGATGAGGCCGAGGTCGCCGCGTTGGCCGACGCGGTCACCGAGCAGTTGGGTGACGTCGAGGTGCTGGTCAACAACGCCGGGCTGGCCAGCCGGGCGAGTCCGGAGGTGCTGCGCCCGGTCGCCCAGCTCAGCTTCGACGAATGGCGCGCGGAGATCGACCGCAACCTCACCACCGCGTTTCTGTGCAGCCGGGCCTTCATCGGCGGGATGTCCGAACGCGGTTGGGGCCGGATCGTCAACCTTGCCGCCACCGCCGGTCCGGTCAACGCCCTGCCGACCGAGGCGGGCTACGCGGCGGCGAAGGCCGGGGTGGTCGGGTTGACCCGCGCCCTGGCGATGGAGATGGTCGCCGACGGGGTCACGGTCAACGCCGTCGCGCCCGGCACGATCTACACCGCGGCGTCAACGGTGACCGAACTCAAGCAGGGCATGGGTACGCCGATCGGCCGTCCCGGTACGCCGGACGAGGTGGCGGCGGCGATCGCGTTCTTCTGTTCACCGGCGGCGTCGTACATCACCGGGCAGATGCTGGTGGTCGACGGCGGCAACAGCGTCCGGGAGGCGCAGTACCGCTGAACCTCGCCGCCAGATCCGGCGGCGGGCCGAGCGGTCAGTAGGTGGTGGTCCCGCCGGCGCTCCAGATGGCGGCGGCGAAGGCGCCGCAGCAGGCGAGCAGGCCGAGGATGGTGAACACGTAGCTGAGGATGAGTCCCCATCTGGCCAGCGGTTCACCTTCCTCACCCGTCTGCCGGATCTGGCGTTTGGCGAGGTGCCCGAGCACGATTCCGGCCGGGGCGAAGACGAAGGCGAACACCAGCGAGAGGATCGCCAGCACGTTCGTGCCCCGGCCGGGCGGTGGCGTCGCGGGGTAGGGCGGGTTCGGTTGACTCACCCGACCAGTATTCCCGACGGTCCTGCGGTTATCGAGAAATTCTGTCGGATCTGTCCATCGACCTCCGCAAGATCGTGAGAGTTCGCGGAGGAGGACGGGTCAGGCTCGGCGGGTGAGGCCGGCGAGCGCCCGTTCGACGGCGAGGCAGCGGTCCTCGACGTAGTCGATGCCGGCGGCGGCGGCGATCTCGCGGGCCTCGGCCGACGTGATGCCGCTCTGCAACCAGACGGCGGGGGCGCCGATCCGCACCGCCTCGCGTACCACGTCGATCGCCTCCGGCACCGGTCGGAACACGTCGACCAGGTCGATCGGCACCGCGATCTCGGCCAGGCTGGCAACGGTGGGTACGCCGAAGATCTCCCGGGCGCGCGGGTTGACCGGAATCACCTGCCAGCCGTGCCGGATGAGCTGCGCCGGGACGCTGTGTGCCGGCTTCGCCGGATCGCGGGAGGCACCGACCACCGCGATCGTCCGCGCCTCGGCCAGAATTTGCTGTGGACTTCTCACCCACCGAGCGTAGTGCGTGCCGGTAGGGCCGCTCCCCGTCCGACGGTTCCTGGCCGGCAGCCGGTCAAGCAGGAGTCACAGCAGGGCGAGTTGCACCGGCGCGCTCGGGTGGACCGGTGCCCGGCCGGTCATCTCACCATCTGTGCTGGCCACGCCGTCGACCCGGCGCGTGGCGCCCGGATCGGCCGGCGGCAGGCCGTGCCGGCGGGCAGCCATCCGAACCCGGGCGACGACTTCGCGCTGGTAGGACTGCGGCAGGTAGGACCCGGCCCGAAACAGCGCCTGGTAGTGCGTGCGGAGCTCGGGAAAGGTCCTGCCGAGCCAGGCGGCGTACCACTCGCGGGCGCCGGGCCGCAGATGCAATGGCAGTGGGACGACACTGGCGGCACCGGCCCGGGCGATCGCGGCCACGGTGGCGTCGATGGACTCCTCGTCGTCGGTCAGACCGGGCAGGATCGGCGCCATCAGGACGTTGACGCTGAAGCCGGCGTCGACCAGGGCGCGGACCGTGGCCAGCCGTCGGGCCGGGCTCGGCGCACCGGACTCGACCGCCCGCCACAGTGCCTCGTCGACAAAGCCGATCGACATCGCGAGGCTGACCGGGGCCGCCCGCGCGGCCTCGCGCAGCAGGGGCAGGTCGCGCAGGATCAGGGTGCCCTTGGTGAGGATCGAGAACGGGTTGCCCGCGTCACGCAACGCGCTGATGATCTCGGGCATCAGTCGGTAGCGTCCTTCGGCCCGCTGGTAGCAGTCGACGTTGGTGCCCATCGCGATGGGCCCGCCGGCCCAGCTGGATGCGGCCAACTCGCGGCGCAGGAGCTCCGCCGCGTTGACCTTCACGATGACCTTGGTGTCGAAGTCGAGACCGGCGTCGAGGTCAAGGTAGGTGTGCGTGTTTCGGGCGAAGCAGTACGAGCAGGCGTGGCTGCAGCCGCGGTACGGATTGATCGTCCACTCGAAGGGCACCCGGGACGAGCCCCGCACCTGATTGATGATCGACTTGGCGTTGATCTCGAAGAAGGTCATCCCGGCGAAGCCGGGCGTGTCGAAGGTGCGGGACACGGCCTCGGGTAGCCCCAGCGGCAGGGGTGGAGCCGCCGGGGCTACCCGAGGAAGGACCTCCCGACCGTGGGGAGCCGACAGGGTGTCCCAACGCATGACAGCAATTCGAACACATGTTCTACCTGGTGGCAAGTGCGCGGCCCGGGTCGGGCGGGTCGGGCGGGTCAGACCGGTCGGGCGGGTCCGGCGCTTTCGCGCCTTACGAGTTCCGCGCCGATCTCCTCGATGATCGGCGCCCGAGCCGCGGCACCCGGCTGCAACGCCATCGTCATCGCCCGGGCGCCCATCTCGGCCAGCGGCAGCCGCACCGTGGTCAACGCCGGCGTGATGTCGCGAGCCACCGGCATGTCGTCGAAGCCGACCACGCTGACCTGCTCCGGGACGATGATTCCGCGGGACCGCAACAGCGCCATGGTGCCGATCGCCATCGAGTCGTTGAGCGCGGCGATCGCGGTCAGTCCGGGTTCGGCGTCCAGCAGGCTCGCGGCGGCGGCCGCTCCGCTGGCCCGGTCGAAGTCCGCATACGCCACCCGCCGGGCCGGTAGCTTCTGGCCGTGCTCGCGGGCTGCCCGACGGAGCCCGGTGAGCCGGTCGGTCGTCGTGGTCAGCACCTTGGGTCCGGCCACCACGCCGAACCTGGTGTGGCCGAGCGAGTAGAGCTCGGCACCGAGCAGGTAGCCGCCCATCTCGTTGTCGGGAACCACCGCGTCGCCCGCGTGTTCGTGCCGACCGATGACCGCGACCCGCCCGCCGGTCCGCTCGTAGACCCTCAGCTTGCTCTCCAGCCGTTCGGTGAACGTCTCGTCGTGGTAGCCGGATCCGGCGAGGATGATCGCCGCCACCTGGTGGGCACGGAGCAGCTCGACGTACTGCAGCTCCTTCTCCGGGTCGCGGTAGCTGTTGCAGATGATCACCAACCGGCCGTGCTCGGTGGCCACCCGCTGCAGGCCGCGGGTTATCTCGGCGAAGTACGGGTCGGAGACGTCGTGCACCACGACGCCGACCGCGCTGCGGTGGGACCGGGCCAGCGACTGCGCGTGGGCGTTGGGGACGTACTGCAGCTCCTCGACCGCCGCGAGGACCCGGTCGCGCAACGCCTCGGTGACCGGCTTGCTGCTGCCGTTGATGATGCGGGATGCGGTGGCCGGTGACACGCCGGCGCGTTTCGCGACATCAGCCAGGGTGGCCACGATCGGCTCCTTTCCGGGTCGCCCGGGTGGTGCCGGGGCCGGCTTCAGGGCCGGATGCGCGCGGCGTCGCGTGCGGTCCGGGATTGCTTGCCGTGAGGATAGCGTGACCGCCTCGCATGCCGTCGGAAAGCCCTTGCCGGAGCGCGCGCCGACGCAGTACCGTTATGAGGAAAGCGCTTACCTAGCGGCGCCACCAGACAAGGAGGCGAGGCATGGCCCGTACCACCATCGGGATCGTCCTCAACGGTGTCACCGGCCGGATGGGTTACCGGCAGCACCTCGTCCGGTCCCTGCTCGCGATCCGTGACCAAGGTGGACTGCCGTTGGCCGACGGTACTCGACTCTGGCCCGAGCTTGTGCTGGTCGGTCGCAACGAGGACAAGCTGCGGGAGCTCGCCGATCGGCATGGGCTCACCGACTGGACGACCGACCTGGCGGCGGCGTTGGCCCGCGCGGACATGCAGGTCTACTTCGACGCCCAGGTAACCGCCCAGCGGGAGAAGGCGTTGCGGCTGGCGATCGACGCCGGCAAGCACATCTACACCGAGAAGCCGACGGCCGAGGACCTGGCCGGCGCGGTGGACCTGGCCAGGTTGGCGGACGCCGCCGGGATCAAACACGGCGTCGTCCAGGACAAGCTCTTCCTGCCAGGGCTGCGCAAGCTGGACCGTCTGGTGAAGGGCGGGTTCTTCGGCCGGATCCTTTCGGTACGCGGCGAGTTCGGCTACTGGGTGTTCGAGGGGGACTGGCAGCCGGCGCAGCGGCCGTCCTGGAACTACCGGGCGGCGGACGGCGGCGGGATCACCGTCGACATGTTCCCGCACTGGCACTACGTCCTGGAGCAGATCTTCGGTCGGGTGGCGTCGGTGACAGCCCAGGTCGCGACACACATCGAGCGCCGCTGGGACGAAGCCGGCGAGCCCTACGACGCCACCGCCGACGACGCCGCGTACGGCATCTTCGAGATCGACCGACCCGGGCCGGAGGGCGGCCGGATCGTCGCCCAGATCAACTCCTCCTGGGCGGTCCGGGTCTACCGCGACGAACTGGTCGAGTTCCAGGTCGACGGGACCGAGGGCAGTGCGGTCGCCGGGCTGCGCAACTGCCGCGTCCAGCACCGGGCCGGCACGCCCAAGCCGGTGTGGAACCCGGACCTGCCGGTGACCGAGGACTTCCGTACCCAGTGGCAGACCGTGCCGGACAACGACGAGTTCGACAACGGCTTCAAGGCGCAGTGGGAGCTGTTCCTGCGCCATGTGGTCGAGGACGCGCCCTACAGCTGGGATCTCTGGGCCGGTGCGCGCGGGGTGCAACTCGCCGAGTCCGGGCTGCGGTCGGCGCGGGAGGGTCGTCGGATCGAGATCCCGGAACTCACCGGTGAGTGACCCGTTCGGTGTGGTGACGGTGCCGGCGGACGGCCCCGGCACCGCCCCACCGCGATTCGCCCTGAACGCCGCGACCACCAAGTACTGGCCGATGGCGGAGATGATCGCCGGGTGCGTGACGGCCGGGGTGCGCGGGATCGGGCTGTGGCGGGAGGAGACGGCGGCCTACGGGGTGCGCAGGACCGCCGAGTTGGTCCGGGGTGCCGGCTTGTCGGTGACCTCGCTGTGCCGCGGTGGGTTCTTCTCGACACCCGACTGGTACGACGACAATCGTCGAGCCATCGACGAGGCCGCCGAACTCGGTGCCCCGGTCCTGGTGCTGGTCTCCGGCGGGCTGCCCGGTGGAGGTGGCGACTCGTCCGGCGGATTGGTCGGTGCGACACACGGCGGACCCGGCCGGGACCTGGACGCCGCCAGGTCATGGGTCGGCGACGCGATCGGCCGACTCGTGCCCCACGCGGTCGAAGCCGGGGTCACGCTGGCGATCGAACCGCTGCACCCGATGTTCTGCGCCGACCGCTGTGTGGTGGCGACCCTCGGCCAGGCGCTGGATCTCGCCGAACCGTATCCGGCGTCCGCCGTCGGTGTGGTCGTCGACACCTACCACGTGTGGTGGGACGACCAGGTGTGGAGCCAGATCGAACGGGCGGGCCGGGCCGGGCGGATCGCCTGCTTCCAACTCGCGGACTGGATCACTCCGCTACCGGAGGGTGTGCTGCTCGGACGGGGCCTGCCCGGGTCGGGCTGCGTCGAGCTCGGCAGGTTCGCGGCGGCGGTGGACGCGGCCGGATTCACCGGACCTGTGGAGGTCGAGGTGTTCCACGAGGCGGTCTGGCGGCGCCCCGGCGCCGAGATCCTGGCTCGGACGATCGCCGGTTACCGGGCGGCGGTCGGCAGCCGCTGACCCGGCCGGGGCCGGTGCGTCTGGCACCGCCCCCGGCCGGTGGGTCGAGGCGGGCTCCGGTCAGTGGTTGTGCGCGGCGAGTTGCTTGCGCACGTCGTCCATGTCCAGCGCCCGTACCTGTTCGATCAGCGACTCCAGCGCGGACTCCGGCAGCGCACCGGGCTGGGCGAAGACCACCACCCCGTCGCGGATCGCCATGATCGTCGGGATGGAGCGGATGTCGAACTTCATGGCGAGGTCCTGCTGTGCCTCGGTGTCCACCTTGCCGAAGACGATGTCGTCGTGCTTCTGGGCGGCGCGCTCGTAGACCGGAGCGAACTTGACGCACGGACCGCACCAGCTTGCCCAGAAGTCGACCAGGACGATGCCGTCGCCGGACGTCTTTGCGTCAAAGTTCTGCGCGGTTAGCTCAACGGTTGCCATCGATGTCTCCGATCGCCAGATGTCGGGTGGTGATTCCCCGGTCTACCGTGGGAAACCGCTGCGGGCGTGTCGGCATTCCCGATTGATCTTTGTTGAAACGCGACTTATGGCCGGTCACTGAGTGTGATGGGAGCGTTTCCAGCTGTTTTCCCAGGTCCGGCCGAGTGGCGGGATCGATTTGTGGCGTGACTAGCGCAAACGATTGCCCCCGATGGGCGAGTTCGTCGGTCGACGCGATTACCAACAGTAAGGTTGCAAAAGCATAACTGTGACTTCCGTCTCGGTTGGCACCCTTCCCGCGCCGCCCCGGGTCCGGCAGAATCTTCACCTATCAGAGCGTGGACGGCGGGTGCCGGGGAGGGCCCCGCCGTTCATTGCGTCCGGGTTCGGGAATCAGCCTGAGTCGCTCCGGACATTGGTGCCTCTCCCGGACATCGCAGTCCTCTTCTTCCTTCTGCCGCCGTCTCGCCCGGACGGTGCCGTCAGTACGCTCTGCAGAGCGTGGAGCAGTGGCAAAGCGAGTCACCGGTACCCCCGACCCCGGCTGGAGCGCCGGCCGACGAGATGTTCGTCGCCGAGGTGGGCGTCGGTCCGTGGTCGGGTGACCCGCCGACAGACCCGAAGTACGACCCGGAGTTGCTGGCCGGCGGAGACCGGCGCAACGTGGTCGACCGTTACCGGTACTGGCGACGAGAGGCGATCGTCGCCGACCTCGACCGGCGTCGGCACGACTTCCACGTGGCGATCGAGAACTGGCAGCACGACCTCAACATCGGCACCGTCGTGCGCAACGCCAACGCGTTCCTCGCCGCTGAGGTGCACATCGTCGGGCGTCGTCGGTGGAACCGCCGCGGGGCCATGGTGACCGACCGCTACCAGCACGTCCGGCACCACCCCGACATCGGTGACCTGCTGACGTGGGCGGAGCGGGGTCGGCTTCCGATCATCGGGATCGACAACCTCGCCGGGTCCCGGGCGCTCGAGACCGTCGAACTGCCGCGCCGTTGCGTGCTGCTGTTCGGTCAGGAGGGCCCGGGATTGTCCGACGCCGCCCGCTCGGGTTGCCACCTGCTCTACTCCATCGCGCAGTACGGGTCGACCCGATCCATCAACGCCGGCGTGGCCAGCGGGATCGCGATGCACGCCTGGATCCGGTCGCACGCCGGGCCGTCGCCGGACCCGGCGCGGGGATGAGCGCGGGGGATGAGCGCGGGGGATGAGCGCGTCACGTGCCGGGATCCCTCGCCCCGGCGGGTCCGTGGCCCGCCGTCGAGGGAAAGAATGACCGAAAAAGCCGGTTCGCTTGACGGTGAGCATTCCGACGCGCAACGTAGGTGCCGTGGGCATGATGGTGAGTTGTCCCCGCTGCGGCGGGCAGATGCGGCCGCCCGACCTGATGCACAGCGGTTCTCGCTGCGACAGTTGCGGCCCGGTGCCGCCGCTGCACGTAGCCGAGCACATCGGACCCGAGATCGTGGCGAGCGCGGTGCTCCGGCTGAGCGGTGGGTCGCCGGGCCCGCCCGGACCGTCGGCGCCGATGTGGGCCCTCTGGCCGCTGCTGCCGGGCTGGACGCTGACCGGCGTCGGCTGGGTGGGCGAGGAACACGACGCCGTTCGGGCGACGGTCACCGCGTTCAGTGGTCCGGCGCCGGTCTGCGGCGGACCGGCCGACCTGGTGATCGTCGCGGAGGAGCCGGGCGTGGGGCTGGGCAACCGGTTCGCCAGCCTGCCCGGCCCGGACCCTGGCGACTTCCTGACCGGGCTGCTGGGCGACGCGGAGCCGGCCGGTGATCGGGCGTCGTCGCCGGGCGGTCCGCATGCGAAGGTGCGGGCCGGAGGCCATCCGACTCCGTTGTGGTCGGTCGGCGCGGAACCGGACCGCAGCGCCTACGCGGGCGAGGCGCGCGGACTCTGGTTGTACGCGGTGACCTGGCCGGCGAGCGCCGGTTACCTGCTGGCCGAGGAGATCGTCCTGCATGACCTGTCCCAGGAGGTCCCGGCCGGGATGGTGTACGGTGCGCCGTCACCGTACCTGCACGGAAAAGCGTGAACACCATTTCCCACGATCAACTACACCACCGCAGGACGAAGGACTGATATTCTAGTATCGCCGGGACGAGGGTCGCGGCGCGCCACATGGAGGGGGATGGCCCGCAATGGTCAAGAAGGTCCTCACCTGGGGCGGAATCGCGTTCTTGATTTTCTTCGTCGCGTTCCGGCCCGACTCAGCGGCCGACGTCTTCAAGTCGGTGGGCGGCGGCATCGTCGACGTGGCACAAGGGTTCGGCGACTTCTTCACCAGCCTCGTGGCTTAGTCGTCCATGGGCAACCCCTCTGAGCCCCCCGATGCAGACGACGACGAAGCCGCTCGTCGGCGACGTCAGCGTGACACTGAACCGATTCCGCGGGTTCGCCCAGAGGACGGTCCGCACTTCGGTGACGGGCCGTCCTACTCCGCCGGTTCGTCCTATTCGGACGGTCCGGCGTACTCCGGCGATGCCGGCTACGGCGGCGGCACCAGACGGGTGCACGAAGAGCCGATCATCAGCTACTCGCCGCCCGACATCTCCGCCGACGAGATCGCCGGTCTGCAAGGCGACGGGGCCGGCCTGCCGAGACAGCCCCGCCGGGTCCTGCCGCTGGAGGACGAGCCGACTCCGCTGGTCGCCCGGTATCTCTTCCCGACCGAGCGTTACCGGGGCGAGTGGAAGCGACACTGGATCCACCTGTTCACCCCGTTGCTGGTCGGTGTGGTCGCCACCTTCGTCCTCGGCTACCTCTCCGGCTTCCTGGCCGGGCAGGACGTCGGCGGGTTGACCACCGTCGCCGTGCTGATCTGGCTCGGCGTGCTCGGCTGGGTCGGCTGGAAGATCGCCGACTGGTGGTTCGACCGCTTCATCCTCACCAACAAACGGGTGATGGTCGTCAACGGCATCATCACCCGCAACGTGGCCATGATGCCGTTGCTGCGGGTCACCGACATGAAGTACGGGCAGTCGCCGCTCGGCCGTTTCCTCAACTACGGCACATTCATCCTCGAGTCCGCCGGCCAGGAGCAGGCGTTGCGGGAGGTCAAGAACCTGCCCAACCCGAACGAGCTCTACCTGCGCGTCGTCGAGGAGATGTACGAGCCGCAGGCGGTGGAGGCGCGGCTGAGCAAGGACGAAGCCGCAGCCAAGGCGGACGACGGCGGCTGATGGCCGACGCGACGATCGCGGTCCGGTCGTATCGTGTCGAGTGACGGGGGAGGCTGCCGGTGACGTCCAGAGACTCCGTGGAGGAGGAGTTCCACGAGTTCGTCGCGTCCCGGTCCGGTGCGTTGCTGCGGACCGCGTACCTGCTCGCCGGTGACTGGGCGACGGCCGAGGACCTGCTGCAGACCGCGTTGACCAAGACCTACCTGGCCTGGAAACGCCTCGGTCAGATAGAGGCGGTCGAGCCGTACGCCCGTCGGGTGCTCGTCAACACGGCAACCAGCTGGTGGCGTCGGCGATGGCATGGTGAACGCCCCACCGAGACGCTGCCGGAACGGGCCGGGCCGGATCTGATCCAGGAGCATCTCGAGCGTGACGTCCTCTGGCGGCACGTCAAGGCTCTGCCCGCGCGGCAGCGCGCCGTGCTGGTGCTGCGGTTCTACGAGGACCTTTCCGAGGCGCAGACCGCCGCGCTGCTCGACATCTCACCGGGCACGGTCAAGAGTCAGACCTCGCGGGCACTCGGCACGCTGCGCAAACGCCTGGTCGCGGAGGGCCTGACTCCGGCGGCCGTCTCGGAGGCCCCGATCCCGATGCGGGTCCAACTGCCGGCTGGTCACCAGGCGCAGGTCCCAGCAGTCGGCGGCGGCACCCCGACCGCGATACCGGCACCGGTTGCGCAGCCGCCGGCTGGCGGCGAGTCCGCCGCCCCTGTCACCCCCGGCCCGGTGCTGCCCGGTCAGCCGCTGCCGGCGGCCAGACTGCCGGGCGGCTGCATCCTGCCGCTTCCCGCCTACGCGAGCAGCGGTGCGGTAGAACGGTGACTCATCTCTTTGGACCGCCGAGCGGCGGTTCCTTCAGGCCGACCAGCGACAACCATCCGACGGTACGGCGGCGTTCACCTGTCGTGGCCACCGAAGACCTTGAGCGAGCGTTGCGGGACTGCCTGGTGGACCGGGCCGGCAATGCGCCGAGGACCGCCGACCTGGCGGGGCGGGCGATCCGGCGGGCCCGGCGGATCCGGCGGACCCGCACCGGTGGCGTCGCGGTGCTGGCCGGGTGTCTGCTGGCGAGCGCAGGCATCGCCGGTGGCCAACTGCTGCTGTCCCCGTCCGCCACCACCACCGCGCTGCTCGCCGAGCCGGCGCCCTCGGCCGGCTCGGCGCTGACCTCGAGCGGCCCGGCGGCACCCGCCGCACCACTACCGTTCAGCGGCGAGCTGCAGCGCGAACCGATGGCGGCGGTGCAGTTGCCCCCGGTCGACATCGTGCTGGCCGGCGAGTTGCGCACCACCGAAGGCCAACGGGTGAGCCTCGACCCGCTCGTCGACGTGGCGCAGGCGATCCGGATGTCGGGCGGTTGGCTGGTGGTGACCGAACCGTCCACCGATGGCGATGCCGGGGTCTGGTTCGTGACGACCGACGCGTCGCCGAAAGCGGTGCTGCCCGGTGTCGACGCGGTCGCGGTCGACGAGGCCGGGGCCCGCATCGCCTGGCGTCGCGGTACGGAAGTCGCGGTGGCGTCGGTGGTCAGCGGTGAACTCACCGGCACCACGACCAGCCCGGTACCAGAGCGGAGCAGCCCCATCGGGTTCGCCGGCGACGCCGTGCTGATGGCGCGCGACCGCGCCGACCGCACCCGTGGGTACAGCGTCTGGCGGCCGGAACAGGGGGAGTTCCAGCCGATCTGGAGCGACACCACCAGCGCGGTGTACGGGACGCTGCCGGACGGCTCGACGGTGGTCGCCCAGATCAGCGACGCGTCCGGTCGGCCCTGCCTGGCCCTGCTGGACGTGCGACACGACTTCACCGTGACCAGGACCGCGTGCATGTTGCCGCTGACCGGCGACGGCCGTGGGGCGGTGTCCGCCGACGGCCGCTGGCTGATGATCAACGGGGTCGCGGACGCCCGGTCGGCCAGCGAGTCAGAGTTGGCGCTGCTGGTCGATCTGCAGCGGGTCTTCGACGGCCAGGCCGGCGCGGTGCGGGAGGCCGGTCAACGGATCACCGGCACCACCGTCTGGGTGGACCCCGCGACGGTGGTGCACGCGTCCGGCCTCGACCAGGTGGTCAGGATCGACGTCGACCGGATCAGCAACGACCGGG
The DNA here is from genome assembly GCF_048060115.1 of Micromonospora sp. LOL_023. Classification (NCBI taxonomy): domain Bacteria; kingdom Bacillati; phylum Actinomycetota; class Actinomycetes; order Micromonosporales; family Micromonosporaceae; genus Micromonospora; species Micromonospora sp. LOL_023. Next base: position 85,869 of record NZ_JBHMIM010000004.1, on the reverse strand, counting down.
GTGGCGCCGTGGAGCAGCTCAAACTCCCGGTGTCGACGTCGTCCGACACGCAGCCGGTGCTGGTCGCCGGGGTGACGGACCGCCGGTGACGGACACATCCACCGGGATCGACCTGCATGCCCACTCGACCGCCAGCGACGGCACCCTGGGGCCGGCGGAGCTGGTCCAGGCAGCCGCGACAGCCGGGCTGCGGGTCGTGGCGCTCACCGACCACGACACGACGGCGGGCTGGGCGGCGGCGGCAGCCGCCCGGCCGACCGGGCTGACCCTGATCCGGGGCACCGAGATCTCCTGCCGCTGGTACGGGGCTGAGCCCGCCGTACCGTTGCATCTGCTCGGCTACCTGTTCGACCCGACGGACCGGGCGTTGCGGGCCGAGCTCGACCGGGTCCGGGCCGCGCGGACCGTACGCGGCGAACGCACGGTCGACCTGCTGCGCGCCGACGGCATCGACGTCACCTGGGCGGAGGTCCTCGGGTACGCGGCCGGCGGCAGCGTCGGCCGGCCACACATCGCCCAGGCGCTCATCCGCGCCGGCCTGGTCGCCGACACCACCGAGGCGTTCGCCCCGCGCTGGCTCGGCGAGCGCTACCGGCTACCCAAGGACGACGTCGACGTGTTCGCCGCAGTCAAGCTGGTCCGCGACGCCGGCGGGGTCACCGTCTTCGCCCACCCACGGGCCAGCCGACGCGGCCGGATCGTGCCGGACTCGCTGATCGTCGAGCTCGCTGCGGCCGGGCTGACCGGTCTGGAGGCCGACCACACCGACCACAGCCCGGCCGAGCGGGCACACGTGCACCGGCTCGCCGCCGAGCTGGACCTGGTCGCGACCGGCTCCTCCGACTTCCACGGCAGCCACAAGACGGTCCAACTCGGTGCCTGGACGACCGGTGTCGAGGCGTACGAACGGTTGGTCGCCGCGGCGTCGGGCGTACCGCCGATCTGACCCTGGCCGTCGATCCGCCGCCGGCTAGGTCGAGGATCCGCAGCCCACTAGGTTGAGCGGGTGAACCTCAAGCTGTTCGGCGAGGTCTTCGTGACCTTGTTCGTGATCACCGATCCACCCGGCATGGTGCCGATCTTCCTCGCTCTCACCGGCGCGTTGCCGGTGCGGCAACGCCGTCGGGCCGCCTGGCAGGCCGTGGCGTTGGCCCTCGGGGTGATCGTGGTATTCGCGGTGGCCGGGCAGACGCTGCTCGCGTACCTGCACATCGAGTTGCCGGCGTTGCAGGCCGCCGGTGGCCTGCTGCTCATCCTGGTCGCACTCGAACTGCTGACCGGCAAGGCCGACGACCCCGGTCAGCAGTCGACGTCGAACATCGCTCTGGTCCCACTGGGCACCCCGTTGCTCGCCGGGCCGGGCGCGATCGTGGCGACCATGCTGTTCGTCCAGCGGGCCGACGCCACCGCCGACTACGTGGCGATCGCGGTCGGCATCGTCTCGGTCATGCTGGTGGTCTGGTTGACGCTGCACTTCTCCGGCTTCATCGTCAAGGTGCTCAGGCCCGGCGGCATCGAGGTGCTGACCCGGATCGCCGGGCTGCTGCTCGCCGCGATCGCGGTCCAGTTGATCGCCGACGCGGTGGCAGCGTTCGTCCGTTCCTATGTGGCCGCCGGTTGACCGGTGGACGTGCCGTGGCAGGATCGGTCTCGTGCCAAGCTCCTCCTCCCCAGCTGGCCAGCGGCGTCCCGGTGCTGCCCGGCCCACCCCGGCCGCCGAGCAGCTCGGCTTCGCGGGCATGCCCGAGCGGTTGTTCGTCTGCACGCCGAGCAAGCTCGCGGCGTTCACCGACTGCCCGCGTCGCTACCGCTACACCTACCTGGACCGGCCGGCGCCGCCCAAGGGCCCGCCGTGGGCGCACAACTCGCTGGGCGCGAGCGTGCACACCGCGTTGCGTGGCTGGTTCAGCCGGCCCGCTGAGCAACGCCGTCCCGAGGGGGTCGCTGCCCTGCTCAAGAGTGCCTGGGTCCGCGAGGGCTACCGCGACGACGAGCAGGAGCGCACCGCGTACCAGCAGGCGCTGCAGTGGTTGGAAGCGTATCTCGGCTCACTCGACCCGACGGTCGAACCACTCGGCGTCGAGCGGGTGGTCGCGGCGAAGACGTCGGTGCTGGCCTTCAACGGCCGGGCCGACCGGATCGACGCGCGGTCGGGTCCGGACGGAGCCGAGGCGGTGATCGTCGACTACAAGACCGGCCGTGCCGGCCTGACCACGGACGACGCCCGTGGTTCACTGGCCTTGGCGCTGTACGCGTACGCCGCCCAGCGGGTGTTTCGCCGGCCGTGCCGTCGGGTCGAGCTGCACCACCTGCCGAGCGGCACGGTGAGCGCCTTCGAACACACCGCGGAGTCGCTCGACCGGCAGGTGGCACGGGCCGAGGCGACGGCGCGGGACATCGGCGCGGCGCAGCGGTCGACCGCCGACGGCGCCGACCCGGACGACGCGTTCCCGACCGCCCCGGGGACGTTGTGCGGCTGGTGTGACTTCCGCCGGGTCTGCCCGGCCGGCGGCCAGCAGCCCGAGCAGCAGCCGTGGGCCGCGGTGGAGCGGCTGCTCAACGGCGCGCCGCAGCCCCGTACCCCGCCGCAGTGACCGGCGGGTCGTCGGCCGGCGCGCGTGTACCGGATGGTTGGTCGGCACCGCTGGCCCGGGCCCGCGCCGCCTTGCGGATCGGACCATCCACGAGGTCACGGGGTACGGCGCGCAGCGCCAGCCGTAGCCCGCGTGCCGACAGCCCGGCACAGACGTCGGTCGCCGGCAGGCCCAGCCCGCCGTACATCCGCCGGGCCCAGGCCGGCAGCAGGCCGATGGCGGTGGCCGCGAGACCGAGGTACGCCAGCCGGGGTGGCCCGAAGCCGATGGCGACCCGCCACGGCAGGCTGAGCTGCGCCGGCACCGGTGGCGCGGTGAGGAAAAGGGCGGTGTCGGCGGCGTCGCGGGTCACCCGCAGCTGCGGGCGGACCGCCCGGTAGTACTCGGCGATCTCGGTCGCGCTGCCGGGGACGGTGCCGGGGTCGAGACCGACCAGCGCCGCGCTGTGCCGCTGCTCGGCGTAGTAGCGGTCCACCTCGTCCGGGGTCAGGGCGAGGCCGGCCCGGGTCGCGGTGTCCAGGAACGACTCCACGCCGGCGACATGGACCCAGCGCAGCAGATCGGGGTCGTCCAGGCGGAACTCGGCGCCGGTGGCCGGGTCGGTCGCCCGCAGCCGGGCATGCAGCCGGCGGATCCGCGCGGCGGCCGTCTGCGCCTGCGTGGTGGTGCCCCACACCGTGGTGGCCACGTAGGTGGAGGTGCGCATCAGCCGGCCGAACGCATCGGCCCGGTAGTTCGAGTTCTGCGCCACGCCCGCTATCGCCAGCGGATGCAGCGCCTGCAGATAGAGGCTGCGTAGGCCGGCGAGGACGAGGATCGGCTCGTCGTGCACCCGCCAGGTGACCGAACCGGGCCCGAACAGCCCGACATCGTCGGCGTCGGTGCCGGTCATCAGGCGGAGCCCTGCTGGCAACTGGGGCACAACCCCCAGAAGGTGACCTCCGCCTCGTCGATGACGAAGCCGTGGCGGGCGCTGGGCTCCAGGCACGGCGCGGTGCCGACGGCGCAGTCGACATCGCCGACCGCCCCGCAGCCGCGGCAGACGACATGATGATGGTTGTCGCCGGTGCGGGCCTCGTATCGCGTGGAGCCGCCAGCGGGCTCGATCCGGCGGGCCAGGCCAGCCTGGGTCAACGCGTGGAGTACGTCGTACACCGCCTGGGTGGAGACCGCGCCGATCCGGTCGCGTACCCGCCGGGCGATCTCGTCCACCCCGAGGTGGCCGCCCTGGGCGAGCACGTCCAGCACGGCGAGCCGCGGCCGGGTGACCCGCAGGCCCCGACTGCGCAGTTCCTCCTCGGCGGGCATTCTCCCATCGAAACACGCAGGTCGGCCGGGTACAAGGCGGGCGGCGGATCGAGCCCCGGCTATCGCGTCGGCGCCCATCGTCCGGATCGGCGGTCCGGTCCGGTCAGAACAGCACCCGGGAGCAGAGCAGACAGGTCAGGATGATCATGATCGCCGCCGCGATCATGCCGACGCCGTACGTCACCGTGCGGGCGTTACGCTCCTCGCCGTCGACGGCGGCGAGGTCCTGTGGTGGCAGGGATCCCGGCGGGGCCGGGTTGACGACCAGCGGTGGCCGCCAGCCCGGTGGCGGTGGCGTCCCGACCGGGGGGCCGGTATAGCTCGGCCCGGCTCGGCCCGGCCCGGCGAATTCCGGCCCGGCCCGGCCGCCGTCGGGCTCCGGCGTCGCCGGATCGGGCCGTCGCCAGTACAGGTCGTCGGCGCCGCCGTCATCTGTGGTCACGACCGACGACGCTACCAACGCGGCGGACGGGTAGCCTGGGGGCCGTGCGGGAAGTGGACGCCTTCCGGCCGGACGGCCGGCACGACGACGATCGCGTCGTCGACCTCAGCGACGACGCTCCGCTGCTGCCGGGGCAGACCAGCGACGACACCGATCGGGGCTGGGGGGACCATGCCGATTCGAACGACGCGTGGTTGCTGGCCGAGCGCCCACCGCACTGGGGCTGAGCACGCGCTGCGGGAGCCCACCGCCGCCGCACCTAGGCGGAGAGCGTGGGTGCCGGCAACGTCAGCTGCCGGTGGACCCGGCTCCCGCCGGCGCCTTGCTGCCGCTGGCGGACCCACCGGAGCTGGCAGACCCGCCGGAGGTCGACCCGGCACCGGCGGAGCCGCCGGAGCTTGCGGCGTTCGAGGTCGTCCCGCCACCGGTCGAGCCGCCGGTCGCGGCGTCCTTCTTCTCCGTCGCCGGCTTGTCCGCCGCCGAGCCGCCGTTGGCCGGGATCTTGCCCTCACCGCTGCGCGAGTCGGTCCGGTAGAACCCGGAGCCCTTGAAGACGATGCCCACCGAGTTGAAAACCTTGCGCAGCCGGCCCTCGCACGACGGGCACTCACTCAAGGGCTCGTCGGTGAAGGCCTGCACCGCCTCGATCTGGTGTCCGCACGCGGTGCAGGCGTACTGGTACGTAGGCACGGTCTCCTCCGAACTTGGCCGGGTGTCTGGCACTCAACCCACTCGAGTGCCAATGGTGCGTCATCGGACCCCGCTTCGTCCAGCGGAGGGAGGCACTACTCACCACGTCGCCCGATCGTCGCGGTGGTCGCCGAGCCAGCGCAGCCCGGCCGGAGTGAGCACCGCGGTCACCGGACGGTCGTGCGCCTGCGCCGGCAGGTCCGGTAGTACCTCGCCGTCGTGGACGAGCGCGACGACCGGAACGCCGGGGTGGACGCGGGCCAGCGCCCGGTCGTACGAACCGCCGCCGCGCCCCAGCCGTACCCCTTGAAGATCGACAGCCAGCGCCGGGACCACGACCAGGTCCGCGTCGGCGATCGCCGCTGGGCCGAGCCGTCGGCCGGTCGGCTCCCGCAGCCCGGCCGCGCCGCGGGACAACAACTGCCCCGCGTCGCCGCAGCGGGTGAGCCCGGCGTCGTCGAGCCGGGCCCAGCCCAGGTCTCGGTCGGGCAACAGGATCGGCAGCAGCACCCTGTCCGGCCCGCCGACCAGGTCAGCGAGTCGCTGCGGCAGGTCGCTGCCACCCGGCTCGGTGCCGATCGGCGCATAGCCGGCGACCAGCAGGGGAGCGCACCAGTCGATGAATCGGTACAGCCCGGCCACGATGCGCTCGTTGGCCGCAGCTACCTGATCGGTGGTCAGTTTGCGTCGACGCGCCAGAATGTCGGTACGGAGTCTGGCCTTGATCGATGCATCGGCGTTCGCTCCATCGGGAAAATCCGACACTCAACACTCCTGGTGGCAACAGCTGCGGACCATCCGAGTTGTGTCAGCATCGCACCAACAGGTGCAAATTCTCTGGGGGAAGCGTGACCCTGCGCGGACGGTTGACCACCGCTTTCCTCCTGGTCGTGCTCGGACCGGTTCTCCTCGGGGCGTTCTTCGTCGGGGCCACGGTAGCCGCCGTCGAGCAGAGCCGGTCGATGGAACGTCTCGATCTGGCAACAGTCAGCATCCGTACGTCGATCAACGCCCTGTGCACCCAACTGGAGGCGGCCGCCGGTGCGGTCGCGGTGATTCCCGACCGGGTGCAGGCCGACGCCGCCGCATCCCAGGTGGTGGCCCGTGGGCTGGCCTCCGTCATCCAGGTCACCGGTCCGGACGGTGCCCCGGTCGCGGTCACCGGGGATCTGCCACCGCTGCCCTGGCTCGGTTGCACCACCGACGGGTCCGATGAGGCGGACAGGGCGGCGGCGGACGGCGGACCGGCAGACGGATCGGCCGTGCCTCAGCCGCCGCCGGCCGGGCAGCCCGGCGCACGGTCGGCAGCCGACCCGCCGGCCGTCGCGGCGCACGTCGAGATCCGCGACGCCGACGGCGCGTTGGTCGGCCGGGTCTCCGCCGCGAAGCTGCTGGACGCCGCCTTCGTGACCAGACTCGCCGCCGCCAGTGGCGTCGCGGTCACCCTGTTCGGTGACACCGCCGCGACCGCGGTGGTACACAGCACCGAACCACTGTCGGTACGCGACAGTGTGGTGTCGGTCGCCCGCGGGCTGGCCGCCGGTCAGACCGAGTCGACCGACAGCGGCCGGTACGTCCGGCGAGTCGGAGCCGGCCACGGTCAGCCACTGCCGCTGGCCGTGTCGACGCCACGCGACCAGCTGTCCGGGCTGTACGCGGTGCTGGTGGCCACGGTGGTTCTGGCTGGACTGCTCGCGGTCGTCGTGGCCTGGTGGCTGGCCCGTTCGACCACCCAGCCGTTGGCCGAACTCGCCGACGCGGCCGGCCGAGTGGTGAACGGCGACCTGACCGCCCGGGTGCCGGTGCGTGGATCCGACGAGGTGAGCGAGCTGGCCACCATCTTCAACCGGATGACGCGCGAGTCGCACGCCTACGTACAAGCGCTCACCGCGAGCCGGGACCAGCTGCGGGGGCAGTTGACGATTCTGGGCGACACACTGTCGAGTACGCACGACCTGCAACGGATCCTGCGGGTGATCCTGCAGACCGCATTGGCCGCTACCGGGGCACGCGACGGCGCGGTACTGGTGCTCGATCCAGTGGCCGGTGTCCTGGTCGGCCAGTCGTCGGAGCAGCACGCCGCCCCAACCGGGCCGTCGAGCGCCGGGCCGGCCGGGCTGGCGTCGTTCCCCGCCGGCAGCACCCCGGCCACCCCGGCCACCCCGGCCACCCCGGCGAGCCCGGAGAGCCCGGCCGGCGCGGTCGGCGCCCTGCAGGTCCCGATCGGCAGTGGACTGCTCGGCACCGTCGCGTTGAGCGGGCAACCGAGGCGGGGGCGGATCGACCGCGACGGTCCCGCACTGTCGGCGTACGAGCCGGCCTGCCGCACCTACGTGGCGGTGCCGTTCTCCGTACCGAACTGGAGCGACGACGTCGGTGCCGCGTACGCCGCCGATCCGGCCGAGTCGGGCCAACCCGGCACCGGCCGTCAGCCACCCGGGACCAGCCGGCGGCACGCGGCCACCCCGGCCGCGTTCGGGGTGCTGGCGGTCTACGACCGGCTCGGCGGCGACGAGTTCGACGACGCCGACCTGATCACGCTGCGTACCTTCGCCGGGCACGCGGCGGTCGCCGTCAACAACGTACGGATGCACAAGGAGGCGGAGCGCCTGTCGGTGACCGACCCGCTCACCGGATTGTGGAACTACCGGCACCTGCGGGAGTCGATCCATCGGGAGATCGAGCGGGCCGCCCGGTTCGGCCGGATGCTCGCCGTACTCGCGCTCGACCTGGACCGGTTCAAGGACATCAACGACACGTACGGGCACGCGGCGGGTGACACCGTACTGGTGGAGTTCGCCCGGCGGGTCCGGGCGGAGATCCGGGAAGTCGACCTGGCGTTCCGTCAGGGCGGCGAGGAGTTCGTCGTGCTGCTGCCGGAGACCGACGTTCGGGGCGCGGCCATCGTCGCCGAGCGGCTCTGCGCCGCGGTCCGCGACAGCCCGATCCGGGTCGAGCCGCATCTCGGTTCCGGCCGGCGAGCGCCCGCCCCGGTCTCGGTGACCGTATCGATCGGGATGGCCGTCTACCCGGATCACGCCATCGGCGGGGAGGAGGTGCTCGACGCGGCCGACGACGCGCTGTACGCGGCAAAAGCCGCTGGCCGCGACACATTCCGGGTCGCCAGCAGGGTGGCCGGGCTGGCCGCCAAGGTGCCGGCCGCCGGTCCCGAGGCCAGCCCGGAGGACGGACTCGCCCCGGGCGGCGGCGCGTCTTTTGGGCCACACCCGCCGAGACAGAGCCGTGGCCGATAGTCTCGCGGCATGTCGGAGCATGCAGCCACCCCAGCAACGACCCCCACCGCAGGCGCGCCGCAACGCGCGGTGAAGGCGGTCATCCCCGCCGCCGGGCTCGCCACCCGGTTCCTGCCCGCCACGAAGGCCGTTCCCAAGGAACTGCTGCCGCTGGTCGACCGCCCCGTCCTGCAGTACATCGTCGAAGAGGCTGCGGCCGCCGGCATCGACGACGTGCTGCTGATCACCGGCCGCGGCAAGACCTCGATGGTCGACCACTTCGACCGGCAGCCGTACCTGGAGGGCCGGCTCGCGGACAAGGGCGACCAGGCGCGGCTCGATGCCGTCCGCCGACCGAGTGAACTCGCCGACATCTACACCTGCCGTCAGCACGAGCCGCTCGGCCTCGGTCACGCGGTGGGCTGCGCGCAGAGCCACATCGGCGACCAGCCGTTCGCGGTGCTGCTCGGCGACGAGTTCGTCGACGAGGAGGACCCGCTGCTGCCAGCCATGATCGATCTGCAGGCCCGGGCCGGTGGGATCGTGCTGGCCTTCATGGAGGTGCCGCCGGCCGAAACCAAGCGGTACGGCATCGCCTCGGTCGAACCCGCCGACGAATCCGTGCAGAACGGTGCCGAGATCGTCCGGGTGACCGGGCTGGTGGAGAAGCCCTCCGCCGAGGAGGCCCCGAGCAACCTCGCGGTGCTCGGCCGCTACGTGCTGCCGGCCAGCATCTTCGAGGCGATCAATCGGACGAAGCCGGGTAGCGGCGGCGAGATCCAGTTGACCGACGCGATGGCGACGCTGCTGGCCGAGGGCACCCCGGTGCACGGCATCGTCTACCGGGGAACCCGCTACGACACCGGTGCCCCGCTCGGCTACCTGCAGGCCGTGGTGCAGATCGCCTGCCAGCGGGAAGGACTCGGCGACGAGTTCCGCGCCTGGCTCAAGGAGTTCGTCGCCGATGGGCCCGGGGTGCCCACTACATGACCGCGACGGCCGGTGCCGAGGCGGCCTTCAACGAGTTGACGCCGCTCGCCGACTACCTGGGCAGCGTGCTGCGCAGGATTCGGCCGCTGCCGCCGCTCGACCTCGACCTCACCCAGGCCCACGGCAACCTGCTGGCCGAGGATGTCGTGGCGCCGCACGCCTTCCCGGCGTTCGACCAGGCCGCCATCGATGGCTACGCGGCCCGCTGGGACGACATCGCACCGGCCGGCCGGGGCAGCAAGGCGATTCCGGTCAGCCGGTCGTCGTCGCTGCCACCCCGGTCGGTGCGGCTCAACGTCGTCGGTGATCTGGGGGCGGCGAGTTGGCGTCCGGTCCGGCTCACCCCGGGTACCTGCTTCTCGGTGGCCGCCGGCGCGCCACTGCCGATCACCGCCGACGTGGTGGTGCCGATCGACTGGACCGACCAGGGCATGGCGGCGGTGGAGATCTTCCAGGTGCCCCGGCGCGGCTTCGGGCTGCGCCGGGCCGGCGACGAGCTGCCCGCCGGGTCGGTGCTGGCCAGCGCCGGCTCCTACGTGACACCGGCGATGGTGGCGGTCTTCGCCGCCACCGGTATCGGGCACGTGGTGGTGCGGCCGAGCCCGCGGGTGGTGATCGTGGCCACCGGCGACGAACTGGTGGACGTGGGCCGTAGCAGCCAACCGGGGCAGGTGGTCGACGCGAACTCACACGCGCTCACCGCGGCGGTTGCCGAGGTGGGCGCGCTCGCGTACCGGGTGGGCATCTGCGACGACGATCCGGAGGGGCTGCGGGGGCTGCTCGAGGATCAGGCGATGCGCGCGGACGTCATCATCACCACCGGTGGCACCGGCACCGGGCCGGGAGACATGGTCCGGCGGATCTTCTCGCGGCGCGAGGGCGGCCGTGCGGGGCCGGTCGAGTTCACCGACGTCGCGCTCTATCCCGGGACGGCCTTGGGATTCGGTACGGTCGGAGCCGAGGAGGTGCCCGTGGTCTGCCTGCCCGGCGAGCCCGGTTCGGCGTTGATCGGGTTCGAGGTGTTGGCCCGGCCGGTGATTCAGCTGCTGGCCGGTGCGGAGCCGGTGTTCCGACCGAGTGTGCGCGCCCACCTGCTGGAGACCGTCTCGTCGCCTGGCGGACTGCGGGAGTTCCGGCCGGCGCACGTGGCCGAGCGGCGCGGCGGCGGCTACACGGTGCAGCCGCTGCCCGGCGGCCCGTTCACGCTGTCCGGGCTGGCCGAGGCGAACGGGCTGCTGGTGCTCGGTGAGCGGGTGACCGCCGCGGCGGCCGGGTCCACCGTCGACGTTCTGTTGCTGGACCGGCAACGATGATGGGCGACGGTGTGCTGGGCTGGCCGGTGGTGCTGTCCGACGGGCCGGTGCGGCTGCGGCCGTACCGCCGCGGTGACGCCGCCGACTGGTCGGCGGTGCGCCGGCGCAACGAGCAGTGGCTGGCGCCGTGGGAGTCGGCCCCGCCGGGCCCGTGGTACGAGCTGAACTCGCCGGACGCGTTCCGCTATCTCTACCGCGACCAGCGGCGTCAGGCGCGGCGCGGGGAGAGCCTGCCGTTCGCCGTCTGTCTGGTCGAGTCGGGTGTGGAGCGGCTCGTCGGCCATCTGAACATCGGCAACATCGTGCGCCGGGCGTTCTGCTCCGGCTATGCCGGCTACTGGGTGGACTCGGCGGTGGCCGGCCGGGGAGTGATTCCGACGGCGTTGTCGCTGGCAGTCGACCACGCGTTCGCCGTCGCCGGGTTGCACCGAATCGAGATCAACATTCGTCCCGAGAACGCTCCGTCACGGCGAGTAGTGGAAAAGCTGGGTTTCCGTGAGGAGGCCTACCACCATCGGTACATGCACATAGCCGGTGCCTGGCGCGACCACATCGGATACGCCCTGACCAGTGAAGAAGTCCTGGTAGAGGGTGGACTGCTGGCCCGCTGGCGGCGGCTGCAGGCCACTCGTCGTTGAGCACAACCACCGGTAGCGCCTCGGCGCGGCGTACAAAGATCCTGGTCGGACGCCCGTAACCTCAAGTGACGAGAAGGTACGGCAACCGATCAAGCCTTCATGTTCCGCGTGCGGGTCGCTGGTTGCCTCGGGTTGACGGGAGGGGTGAGGGTGCCGACCTCGGTGCTCCTCGCCGTCCTCGCCGCCGCCGGGCTGCTCGCCCTCGCTCCGGCGTTGGTACGCCGGTACGACGCTACCGAGCGCCTGGTGGCGGAGCGGGCGCAGTCGACGGCGCGGGTGCTGCAACGCCGCCGCCGTCGCCGCACCGTGCCCGGAAGGCACCCGGTGAATCCGCCACCGGGCCGCCGGCTCACCGTGCGGGCCGGGGCCGGTTCGGATGGTGGTACGGCGTCGGCGGCCGAAGCGTTCAATGACCCGTCCGCACCGGTCTCGGCGCTGCCCGCCTCTGCCGTGCCGACCTCCGCGGTCCCTTCCTCCGGCGGTCCGGCCGGCGGCCGGCGGTCCGGCCGGCTGCGACTCGTCCCCGCCGCCGCTGGGCGACGTCGTCGACCGCCAGCTCGCCGGCACACCCCGGCGGTGGTCCACCGGCGTCGGGTGTTCGCCGCGCTGCTGCTGCTGAACCTGGTCGAGCTGATCGGCGTGGTGGTGGTCGGCCCCGGATTCTGGATCAGCTTCGTGGTCACCGGGCTGCTGCTCGCCGCGTACCTGGTGCACCTGCGCAACCGGGCGGTCGCCGAGCGGCGTCGCCGCCGGCTGCGGGCCCGGGAGGCCGCCTGGCTGGCCGACCGGCAGGCCGAGGTACGCCGGGAGCAGGCCCGCCGGGCCGCCGCCCGCCGCGAGCAGCAGCGCCGGTTGGCCGCCCAGCGGGAGGTGGTGCGCCGGGCCGCGATGGGTCTGGACCGCCCCCGGGACCTGCCGGCGGCGGCCAGCGGCGGCGGGGTGGCCGGTTCGGTCTCCTACCGCCGCACGGGTGGCCTGCGCGGTCGGCCGTACGAAGCCGGCCGCAGCTACGACACCCCCCGATCCTGACCCCACCTCCACCCCGGCTCTTCCCCGACGATCTTGCAGTTATCGATCGCTTTTGTCGCGATTGTCCATCGATAACTGCAAGATCGTCGGGATCTTGGTGGGTGTGGGCGTTGGGTGGTGTACGGGGATGGATTCGCGCAGCAGGTTGCCGACCTGTTAGCCTTGTCGCCGGTCCAACTGCTGGTCTCAGGCAGGGACTGTCCCGATCAGGGGGCTGTGGCGCAGTCCGGTAGCGCACCTCGTTCGCATCGAGGGGGTCAGGGGTTCGAATCCCCTCAGCTCCACCCATACACCCAAGTACCAGCGGCAACGCTGGTACTTGATCGTTTGGCACAGATCCGGCACAAGTCAGCCGGGAAGCGCCACCCCGGAGCGGTTGCCCGCAGCCTCCCGAAGCGCCGTGCTGACGATGTTTCGGCGGCGGTTCTTCTTGGGCCACCAGTGCACGTAGATCTCCAGCGTGATTCGCAGGCTGGAGTGCCGTAGGGCGTTCTGCACGTCGGTCGGGTCGGCACCCGAGGTGATCAGGCGAGTCGCGAAGTAGTGCCGCAGGGAGTGGAACGTGCCTTCCTCGGGCCAGCCCGCCGCGTTGCGCCAACCACGCCACAGGTCGGACCAGCGCTGATCATGGATCGGTCTGCCCTGTTCGTCGGTGAACAGCAGCGGGACCGTCCGGCGCTTCGCCTGCTTCCCTGGGTCGGGAGTTCCGGCAGTGATGTCGGGCAACTCGACCAACGCGGGCGGGTACTTGCGGACGTGCTCGGCGAGCACCAGCGCCACATGGTCATCGAGGTCCACGTCACCGGCTGATCCAGCCTTCGGAGGAGCCAGGTAGAACCCGCCGTACTGGCTCTTGTGGAAGCGGAGCTGCTGAACCACGTGCAGCTCCTGACGAGGCCGGTCGACGCACCGCACGCCGTCCTCCAGGCCGAGAACTTCACCCAGGCGCAGCCCTTCACCGGCACCGCACCAGATGGCCGCCTGGTACCGGTCGGGAACAGCGTCGACCAGAGCGAGCATGTCCTCATCGGTCGGAACCCACTTCGGTGCCCGCGAGAAGCCGCGCAGGATCGCGGACAGCCGTACCGCCTTACACGGGTTGTCAGAGATGACCTTGTCCGCAACAGCGGCGTTCATTACAGCGTTGAACAGGTCGAAGTAGGTCTTGACCGAGCCCTGCGCCACCTTGTTTCGCAGCAGGAGCGCTACCCACTCCAGTACGTCCGTGACCGTGATCGTTCGCACCTGTCGTTTGCCGAGGTGCGGATAGAGATGGTGCCGAAGGCGGGACTCCGTGTGGCGCTGGTAGTCGAGAGTTTGGCCAATCTGACGCGAGAGCCGCCACCGCTCGCCGTACTCACGGAAGGTCACCTGTCGTTCCGCCTGGTGGACCTTGGTCTCTTCCGCGATGCCGGCGCGGGCCTCCAGGTCGAAGGCTTCCGCGTCGACCTTGCGCTCAAACAGCTTCTCCCTGGATTCGCCAGCGGCGTCGGTGTAGCGGACCCGCCAGCGTTTGCCCCGGCCGTGTCGCTTGGAGGGGAGCCGCTTCTTGTCCGGCCCGCGTTTGGTCAGGTACCACAGGTCATCGATGGGCATGTCAGGCTGCTTTCTGGTTGAACCATGCCCGCACGTCGGCGGGGTCGTAGCGCAGGTGCCGGCCGATCCGGGAGGCACGGGGGCCGATCCGGCGGTGACGCCACTGGTAGAGGGTGCCGACCGGGATGCGCAGGAACGCCGACACGTCGGTGATGCTCCAGAGCCGTTCGGAGGGGTTGGCGTTCATCGGGGCTCCTTCCTTGTCTGTCGTGCCGATCGGATCCGGTCACCGATGGCGGCGGCGAGTTCGACTTGTTCGCGGGTGTCGTAGCCGATGCCGAGGATGTGCCAGTCGTTGACGACCAGGACGTCAGCGTCAGCGGGTAGCCCGGCTTCGGCGAGCGCGGTGTGTAGCTGGTGTTCTCGGCGTTCTGCGCGAAGGTTCTTGAAGGTGGTGCTGTAGATCCGCGACTTGGTGAGGAAGTGGCCCCGGAAGCCGAGCATGTGTGCCCAGTGGCGGAGCTTGAGGTCGGTGTACTGGTCCAGGTCGCCGAGGTCCCACGCGGCTTGAATCATGGCTCGGTGATGGGCGGACATTGGTAGTCGGTCGATGTCCATCTGAGAGCGGATGCGTCGGTCTCCGGTCTCCGTCGCGCCGGTGCCTTTGGTGGCGTACTTGGCGATGTAGCCGGCTAGCCGGGTGTCTCGCACGACCTGGTCGCCGTCGTCGTCCCCGCTGTCAATGTCGAGGTCGGTGGCGGTGATGTCCTTGACGTCGACCTGTGCACCCCATCCGAGGGTCAGCGTTGTCCCGTCAGGACGTTCGGTGTCGACCTGGACGGACGATGCCGCGGAACGGACCGCGTCCGCCAGGACATCGGGGGTGAGCCACACCGGAGGCGACGAGTCAGGGCCGGACGGGCCATCAGCGCGGATGACGGCGTGGAAGTGGACTAGGCCCCGCCGCTGGTATTCAGCAACCTTGGCGTAGGAAATCCGCAGGTGTGCACCGGATTCCCGGACGGTGAGGCCACCGGCAGCGGCGACCGCCCGGCGCAAGGCGATGGTGAACCGGTGCCAGAGTTGGCCGCTGTGTGCCTGCCACAGCACCGCGCCTGTGTAGTCGTAGGTTTCCTGTTCGAGCGGGCTACCCAGGAGCGGGTGCCCTTCGGGGTGCCAGCGTCCGCAGGAGCAGGGACGCTTGCCAGGCCGGTTGTGGACCGCGCCGAAGGACGGAGCGGTGAGGGTGGCGAACAGCCGGGTGGACCGGGCCACGGTGTCCGGGACGCCCTTGCCGCCGGACATGCCCGCGTGAATCAGGTGCCAGGCGTCAGCGGCGTACCGGTCGGCGCAGGTCGGACAGACAGCGGCCCGGCGGGTGCCGCAGGAGGCCCACACCCGGCCCTGCCGAGCAGCGATCAGGTCACCGGTGCCGACATGGCGGACCTCCCACTTGCCGACGAGACGAACCGGTTGAAGGCAGCCCTTGACGCTCTCGACGCCGGTCCGCCATTCCTTGTAGGCCGGCGACCGCATCCACCGGGCCAGCGCGGCCTCAGCGTCGTGCCCGTCGTGTACGCGACGAGGCGCGTGGGGTGGTGTTGACATGGAATCCCTCCGGAGACAGACCCGCCGTGTCCCTGGACAAGAAGCACGGCGGGCCAGAGCGAGCGGGGAAAGACGTGACGGTCAGGCCGCGTAGCTGGTGACCGTCACGGGGGTGCGGTCACGAACCCGTACCGGCGGCCGGGTAGTCGTGGCCGGGGTGGTGTGGTCATCGCGGCGGGGGTCGAAGATCGCCACACCGGTGCGGGATGTCTTCGCCCGGTACATCGCCGCGTCAGCGTCAGCGAGGGCGGCGGGTAGGTCTCCTGTGGTGGGCGCAAGGCCGATACTGGCCGTGACCACGACCTTGGTACCGGTGGGCAGCGGGATCGGGGTGGCGATCGCTTTTGCGAGTCGGTGAGCGACGCCGGCCGGGTCGGGGCCGTGGATGAAGGCGGCGAACTCGTCTCCACCGAGTCGGGCCGCTACTCCGTTGACCGTGCGGAGGCGGTCAGCGACAGTGGTCAGCACGATGTCGCCTGCGGCGTGGCCGTGGGTGTCGTTGATGGGTTTGAAGCCGTCGAGGTCGATCACCGCGAGGTGGGGCCGGGCTGGGGCGAGCTGCGTCCACGCCTGGACGAGTCCGGGCCGGTTGGCCAGGCCGGTCAACGGGTCACGCAGAACGGCCCACCGGAGCGCGGCTAGCTCGCAGTGCAGCGCGGTCAAGCGGTGCGCGGTCCGCCGGTACCGGTTCCAGCACGCCAGGACGAGGGCAACGGCCAGGAGAAGACCGACCGCGAGAACGACGCTCACCAACGTCTTGGACTGGACCGTGAGCAGCGGCAGGGACAGCGAACGGGACACGGTACGTCTCCACTTCGATCGGGCCGAACAGAGGAACGGGGGGGGGGTAGGCCTGCCGCGCCCGCAGGATCGAGCGCGGCAGGGCCGGGAAAGCCGGTTGAGTACCTGGTCAGTGCGCGTAGCCGTTTGTGGTGACCGGGGTAAGCCGGTCGACCACCCGCGTCGCGATCGGCAGCGGCAGACGCGTGGCGCGTTGGATGTCGACCGCCGTCAACGGAGCGGTTGAATCCGCGATGAGTTGCCCGATCTGCTGCTGCATCCCGACAGGGATGCCCAGCCCGTCCAGCTCCACGGCAGCAGCCGGGACCAGAGCCGGGGTATCGGCCGGGACGGCCAGGCGCTCGACCGGGGTGACCGGTGGTGGAACCACAGACGCGGAGACGGCCCGAGCTTCCACCGGAGGGGCCGAGAACTCGACCCGGTGGGCGGTGGTCGACGAGGCAGTCTCCTGCCCACTGGTGAGGGTGACGGCCCGGCGTGCCTGGGTGCAGCGGGCCTGCACGATCGGCATGACTTCGGCCAGGAAGAACACCAGGACCGGGACCATGATGTGTGCGGCGAGCATGCCCGCGCTGATCCCGCCTTCACGGGGAAACAATGCTGGCACGACGTTCATGACGAGCGTGGAGCCGAGAAGGAACCGCTTGAGCCAGTCGACCGCCCGCGAGTCGATATCGATCCCGCGTGCGATCATCGCGGCTTCCCATCGCAGGATCGTGATGAGGATGCCGACCAGGCAGGGCTCCACACCCCAGCAGCCCCACCACACCGGGTCGGCCGGGGTCAGGTGACCGGCCAGGAAGTCCTGAACGCCGGTGGTGGTGAACACCGACCCGACCGCTAGGAAGACCCACAACGACCGGGTCACGGAGACCCGCAGCCGTTCTATGTCCACGATGTCCAGCGCGGCATCCTGCTCCAGGTCGTGAAGCTGCCGCGCCACGTCCAGACGCTTGCTCAGCTTGCGGACCGGCCGAGGCACACGAGCCGGCTTGTCGTCCTGCCGCACGTCGCTCACCGCTTTCCCACGGTCGCCAGCTCGGACACCGGCCAGCCGGCGACCCGCACCAAGTCGGCAATGTCGGAGTCATCGCAGTAAGCCGCCCGGACCCGCACCGGGGTGCGTGAGCGCTGCTTGACGACGAAGCCGATCCCGGCGGAGTCCGGTACGTTCGGGATCTCGTCGGCCAGAGCGCCCCGACGCCGCATGTCCTCACCTAGGACCATGTCCACGTGCCCGGCCGAGGTCGCCCGCAGGCACACCCGCAGGGAGAACAGGTCACGCTGCGGGATCACGTCCTTGGTGGGTTCCTGGAGCGCACCGATCACGCTGCCACCCAGCGCCCGAGCCTGGGACAGGATCAGCGGCAACGCGGCCTGAGCGCCCTTGGTCAGCGACCGATCCCCGTACCCGGTCACCGCGCCCAACTCATCGATGACCAGGAGATCCAGCGGCGTTTCCCGTGACATCATGAAGGTCCGCCGGCCCTGCTCAGCCAAGACCTTCTTACGGGCCTGCATCGTGGCCCAGAAGCCCTGGATGACCTCCACGATGTCCGCGTCCGTCTCGGCGTACCGGTAGCACACCGGCTGAAGGGCGTTGAGTTCCGTGCCCTTGGGGTTAACCACGTGCAGGCGCACCAGTCCGTCACGGATCAGCGGCGCGCAGGCCCGCAGCGCCATCCAGGTCACGGAGTTCTTTCCCGAGCCGGTGGCCCCGCCGACCAGCCAGTGTTGGCCGAGCAACGGCGCGTACCAGTCAGATCCGTGCTCGGTCTCACCCAGGTACACCCGCAACAGGTCCACCGCGTCGGAATCGGCAAGGATGTCCGGCGGGATGATCGACTCCGTGAACGGCTCCGACCGCTGCACGATCAACGCGATCACCTGCGGACGGACCCGCTCGACGCCGACCCGCTCAGCCCCCAGCGCGGCGGCCAGGGCCTCGGCGGCTTCCTCCCACATCTTCGGCGTCTGCCCGAGCAGCAGCCGCACGTACACCGTTTCGGTTGACGGAGAGTGCGACCGCACCCGCACGATCCGGGGAACGTTGATCACACCCGTCGTCCGGTGCACCGTGACCAGGTTGCACGCCTCGGTCACCCGACTCCACCACGGACCGAGGTAGGTCCGCGACAGCCAACGGCGACGTACCGCCCGAAGCTGGGGAGCCGCCACGCGTGACCACGACTCCGGGTGACCCCGGTACCAACCCACACCGGCGGCCACCGCACCCGCCACCACACCACCGGTAGTCATCGCTCCGAGCTCGACCACACCAGCAGCCAGAGCGGCCGGCGCAGCCACGAAACCCGGATGCCGAGCGGCCCACCCCGCGACCCGCCACTCCCAACCCTGAGTACGCTTACCCATCTCCCGCACCTACCTCATCAGTTCGTATGCAATTCCGTTGCAAGTGTTTTCGGGACAAGGGAAGGCCCGGATCGGATCGCCAACCCGGGCCTTCCCGTCGAACAACTGCCGATCAGCGGACGGCGTTGAACATCTGCCTCGCGCGGGTCGTGGCCTTCTCCGCGTCCCGTGTTTCTTCCAGCCAAGGGCTGGCCTCTTCGAGCAGGATCAGCAGCACCGCAACCGCCCGGCGAAGATCGTCGTACTGCCGCATGTACCGCGACCGTTGCGGCATGCCCCTCATCGAGCCGCGCATAATGCGCATTGCCTTATCGATCGCGTCATACGTATCGGTAACCCGGTACGACATCAATTCACCTTCCAAGGCTTTGCGACCAAGTCGGCTTCGAACGTCTTCACTCGCAGGTGAAACGCCCGCAGCGTCTCCACCGCCTGCTTGTGTGCGTCCTCCAGGTCCTCGACCCTTGCCGCGTACTGATACACCGCTCCCGGCGGCGGCTCACACGAGTCGATCAGGCTCTTCGACCCGTCCAGCAGCATTGCCAAGCCGTGAACGTTGCCCATCAATGCCTCATACCGGCCACGGCCCGTCAGCATCTTCACGGCCTCTGGAACCCAATCCATACGCCTCTCCTCTCAAGTTGGTCTTCCCTTTGGTGGGCACAACGCATCCGGAAAACGATCTCCGAAGGGTGGGCAAAATCCACCGCATGGCAACTACTCCCGACCGCTCAGACGCCACACCCGACGCCAGCGACGCCCTTCCCGACGGATCAGCCCGACGTTCAGCGCAACCGACAGAAGAAGCAACCCAGCCAGGATCAGCTCAGAGTTCGACATAGCCACCTCCTTTCATACGCGAATGGCGGCATTGCGCCTATTTCTGGCAAGAATGAACCACTGTGGAGTTATCAATGAACAAGCTGTCCGGGGGTAAAGCCATCGCAGACCAATTCCCGGCGAAAGTGCCCCGACCCGACTCGAACGGGTCGCCCACCGGAAGGGGCAGGGCCGATGTCTTTACGCGCTGACCGGCTTGAGGCCCTGCGCCTTCCAGGTCAGGCCGGACCGTCCGTCCCGCTCCCAGTGCGACACGGTGGGTGCGATCAGCTCCACCAGCTCGCCCTCCTCGACCGTGCCCGGATCGAACGAGAGCGTGATCTTCAGCTCCTCGCCCTTGCCCCGGTAGCCGTCCTCCGTGGCGAGAGGCTTCGCGAACACCGCCACCGTGTACAGCGGGTCGTTCGTGCCGTACGCCGTGATGACCTTCCCGTCCTGATCCGCCTTGACAGACGGCTCCTCGACCACCCGCAGCTTGTAGCCACCCAAGTTCACCGGGATGTTCCGCATCTGACCTCGTTCTCCTTCATCAGTTGTCTTCGTCGCGCCTGCGTCGTGCCTGCACTAGCTGAGTACCTGGGCTCCTGGCCCACCATCCGGTCGAACCGGTCAGTCAGTACTGTACGTACAGAGAGCGTGATCCGCAAGGGCTCTGTACGATCAGTACTGACCAACCTTGGAAGGGAGACCCACATGGCAAGGAGTAGGGCTCGATGGGAGATCGTTCATGATGATCTTCGGAGCCAGATTGACCAGGGAAAACTCAAGCCTGGCGATCGCATACCCACAGAGTTTGATCTTGCTGCCCAGCACGGATTCAGCCGAGCGACCGTCCGTTCAGCCATGGCTCGGTTGGAGCAGGACGGCTTGATCACTGGAGGGGCGGGCAGTCTTGGCCGGCAGGTCCGTCGCCGAGAGCTGGTGTCCTGGAACCTGTCTCGGTTCGAGTTGGGTGCCTACGCGGACGATCCGGTAAACCGGGTTGATCAGTGGGAGGCTGACGCCCAGGCCGAGGGATGGGCGACCAGGCAGGTCGTCGCAGGCGTAGCCGAGCTAGCCGCTCCAGATGACGTAGCGCGATACCTTGACTGTGAGGGAGGAAGCCGGCTTGTCCGACGCAGGCGACTGCGCTACGTAGCCAGGCCTGGCATCCCTGAGCAACTCGCGATGATTGCGGACACTTGGACTCCGGTCGACATCGCACGCATGGAAATCGACGGGGTGGCACCGCTCTTGCAAGAGGCCAACGTGGTGTATCCGGGCGGAATCTACCGGGCACTTGGCTTTCGGCAGGTCAGGTTTCAAGACGAAATCCAGGTCAGAATGCCGTCACCAGATGAGGCCAGCCTTCTGAATGTGCAGCCGGGAACACCTGTTGGTCAACATGCTCGCGTCGGCATCGATGTATCTGGCCGCCGGGTCCGTGTGTTGGTAAGCGTATTTGCAGGGGACAGGCAGAAGCTGCGGTACGACCTGGACGTGCCTGAGCAGCGGCCAGAACCAGGCGAGGAGGAATGATGCTCCTCAGTTTTCATCAGGCCACGGCCAGCGACTTGCCAACTGTGCTGGGCGCTCTGGACGAGGCAGCGGCGTGGTTGAAGAGTAGATCGATCCGCCAGTGGCCTGACCGATTCTCAGATGCGAACGACTGGCGAATGAGCCGAATATCGAAGTACGTCAGCGAAGGTCGGACATGGCTGGTCAGAGCTCACAGTAAGCCAATCGCAACCTTCAGCCTGACGAACATCGCTGATCCCGACTATGCCGAAGGGTGGCCGGGCGGACCGGACCGCTCGCTGTACATCTTCCGGATAGCAGTACGCCGAACATGGTCCGGTCGAGACATTGGCTCAAGAATTCTCGACTGGGCAAGCATGCGCGCAAGCGCCGGTGACGGCCTCTGGTTGAGGCTGGACTGTCACCGTGACAACCTGGACCTTCAGCAGTACTACGAAGCACGCGGGTTCGATCGCGTCAACACATTGGTGAAGACAATTGACGATCAAGGTCGGCCCTATACACGTGGCTCCGGTGCCCTCTACCAACGACCAGCCGGAACCTTGTATTCCCCCTCCTGACCGTCGTCGAATGGGCATGTCGGTTTCTTGGCGTGGTGTCGACCTCGCCTGAGCTGGTTTCGCTATGGCTAAGGCGTAGTGTGTTCAAACTTTCTTTACTTGTTCAAGGGCGGGCCTTCGGCCCGCCGCCGTGTTGCGCCGGGGCGCGCGTGCGGCCTGGCGGCCGGTCACGCCCCGGCGCACACGGCGCAGCAGGGTAGACGTTAACCCGATCACCGCCGTCGCTCAGCGCCCGAGAATGACCCGCAAGGAACGACCGACAAGCCCCAAGCATGGGGGCAGTGTCCGCCGGGGACGAGCAGGGGACCCCCCGTGCCAGCCTTGAGCCGTAGCCCAGGCCAGATCAAAACCAGCACCGGCGCGGGGGAGGCGGCCGTCGTGGTCGGCCCAGGCGCCCCGAGCCGCGTCCGCAGCGGTTGAGGTCAAGTCAAAAGCGCTGCGGTGGTGGTGTCCGCCGAGGTCAAGGCTCGTGACACGAAAGCCGACTGGAGTCAGTCGTTCTGCCAGGGCCGATTGCGGCTGATCCACGCAGCGACCTCGGACCGCAACCAGATCGGGCCTTGGCCGAGCACGGCGACCGGGTCGGGGAAGCCCTTCGAACGGCTGATGACCCACGCGCGCTGTTTCGACATCGGCCGGTCGGGTGTGCCCAGCATCGTGCGCAGTTCGGCTGCGCCGACCAGGTCGGCGGGATCGACCTCCACTCGGCTGACCGTAGGCAGGGACCCAGGTTGTTGACCTGGGTCTGTAGATGCTTCACCCTGTGGTGGTCACGTCACGACACCAGAGAGTGAGTAGTCGCATGACCTCGATGGACGACCAGCGTTGGCTCAACCCCGACCACAGTCGCGAATGCCACATCGACGAGCCCGCAGACGTCGGCCTCACCCTGCGCTGGTCGTGGGAAGACCTGAAAGCCGAACACGGCGAGAGCGGAGCAACGAAGATCCTCGCCGACCTGGTGGACGCGTTCGAGGCCAACGGCGGGCAGCCGGTCACCGCCGAGCAGATCGAGGCGGCCGGAGCACGCCGCACCCTCGACGATGACTGACTCTCCCGCACACTCCGGCGACCCCCGAGACAGCACCGGTCCGGGGGTCGCCGCGTCCCAGCCGGACAGCAAGGAGTCGGTAATCTTCGATGTCGTGGGCATGATCATCGGGCACAGATCCGGCACAACCAAGCTCGATAACGGGTGTAAAACGTCGGCAGGTGCTGAGGCTTTCCGCCCTGGTCAACGGCCAGATCTGCCCGATTTGGGATGACCTCTAGCCGACTGCCGGCATTAGGGGTTCGAATCCCCTCAGCTCCACCCAGTTCAAAGGCCGTTTCCGCCAGCGGGAAACGACCTTTTCGAGGCTGTGCAGCAGTGGCTTACCGCAACCAGCCCTGCCGCCTCTCCGCGTTCGCCACCTTGTGCCCAGTCAACTGAGCTGGGTAGGACCAAGGGCGAGATGTGGATCTCGTTTGCGACTGGGAGTTTCCGCGTTGCCCAAGCCTGCGCGACCGGCGATGAATCCAGTCGGCGCCGATCAACCGCCGGCGTCAGCCGAACAGCCGGTCGAGCGCTTCCTGTTCGAGGTCGCGCCAGCGCTGGGCGTCCTTCAGCGCCTCAACGATCTCCTTCTCGTCGAGGTGGTGAGCACCCTCCTCGCGGATGCACGCGACGCTGAACGGCCCGCCGACCGACGGCGAGGTCCGATCCAGCGCCTCCAGCACCCGCACCACGCCCACCACGCCGTACTCGACCGTGCGCGTGGTCATCCGGAAGTGGGACAGCAGCGCGCCGGCCTGCTGGGCCATGGGTGCGCCAGAGCCGATGGCGTGGAAACCCACGTCCTCGTAGCGGCCGATGAGCCCGTTGGGGTTGATCTCCACGATCCACGGCCCGCCCTGGCTGTAGCCGGCCGCGAGCAGGTACGCCGACACCCCACCGCCGTCGTCCTCGCCGGGTACGTCCGGGATGTAGTTCTCGTAGTGCTTCTTGAAGATGGGCAGGACGCGTTCCTGCAACTCGTCGCCGATGTCGGGTGCTTCAAGGATGGCGGTGGCGCAGTCCTGGAGCAGAGGGCGCAGGTCGCTGAGTACTCCCCGCGCGCCGCTGCCGCCCCAGGCGGCGCAGGAGCCCAGCGGGTGCAGCTTCTGGGCAGGGAAGCTCAGACCGCGGTCGCTGTCGGTGATCTGGGAGTCCGCGCCGATCACCACCCCGTCGCTGCAGACAGCGGCGAGTACGACGGTCATGGCGTCCTCCTGGGGGTACGGGGTCGGGCGAGAGGTACCCGGCATGCCGCCTGTCTACACACCGACCGGCGCCGCGCACGAGAGTCCCTCCTGCCCGCGCCGCGCGCGTTGGGCATTGGCCCGCAGAGTCGTTGTGCGCGGCGATACTCGGCCGGTATCAGACCGGATCAATTTGGTATTGGACGCTCGCCAGTCCCGATCGGACGATTGCCTCACGACCCGCGCGCTTCGCGGTCCTGAGGAGGAGAACAGGTGCGACAACTAAACTTCCGCCGGTTGGTGGCCACGGTCGCGATCGGCGCCACGCTGGTCGGCGCGGCCACCGTCGCGCCCGGCGCCGCGCAAGCCGGCCAAGGGGGCTGGCATCACGACGACCTGACCGTCCGGGTGCCGGTCGGGGTGGACGGCGTGGCGGCGGCCAGCATCCATGCCGAGCGGTACACCCCCACCCGGCCCGCACGTGGCGTGCAGATCTTCGTGCCGGGCGCCACCTACGACCACCACTATTTCGACCTCGGAACGAGTCGCGGGGTGGTGTCGCAGGCACGGCAGGCGGCTCGGGAGGGGTGGGTGGCGATTGCCCTCGACCGGGTGGGGACCGGCGGATCGTCGAAGCCGCCGGCTGCCGCCATCACCACCGCAGTGCACGTGATCTCTCTCGACCGGTTCGTCGACAAGATCGACCGTAGCTACCCGAAGCTACCAATTGTGCTGGTCGGCCACTCGTACGGCAGTGTGGTCGCCGCCGGAGTGGCCGCCGAGTCGGGCAGCGTCGACGCGCTGGCGATCACTGGTTTCATGTACCGCCGGACGGCGCCCTCCTTTGAGGGGTTCCCCGAACTCGTCCCAGCCGCCACCGATCCCGTCCTGACGGGCCGAAAACTGCCCGAGGGCTATCTCACCACGAAGCCGAACACCCGCCAGTTCTTCTACCACCTTCCCAACACCGACCCGGCGACGCTGGCTGCGGACGAGCGGACCAAGGCGACCACTACCGCAGCAGAGGTTCCCGGCTTCGCGCAGGAGTTGGCGACGCAGTCTTTTGCGAGTGCGGTCCGAGTGCCCGTCCTCGTCGTCGTCGGTGAAGCCGACTATCTCTTCAGGGGGAGTGACCCCGCCGACTTCGCGCCGGTGCAGCGGCAGACGTTCGCCGCAGCCGTCACTGTTGACGCGGTGCTGATCCGCAACGCCGGGCACGACCTCGCTCTGCAGCGTAATGCGCCGCTGACCAACGCGCTCATCAACCGGTGGGCCCTCGCGCACACGCGGTCGGTGGTCTCGCCGGTCCGCTGAGCGGGTGATGTCCCATTTTGGCAGGAATGGGGCACGACCTCCCTCAAGGAGGTTCTCGGTCGATCGAGAGTCTGGCGTCAGCTCTGCTGGGCGGCCCACTCGGCGACCCGTCGGGCGCTCTCGGCCTCGGAGAGGTCCTCGACCCGGGTCATGATCGACCAGCGGACCCCGAACGGGTCCCGGATGCTGGCGAAGCGGTCACCGGAGACGAACGTCGCCGCCGGTTCCCGTACCGTCGCGCCGGCCGCGACCGCCCGGGCGAGCGTCGCGTCGACGTCCGGGCAGTACAACCCCATCGAATAGCAGTCGTCGTCGCCGGCCGGCCCGGCGACCAGGCCGTACGCGGGCGACGGCTCGCCGAGCTGCAACTGGCCGTTGCCGAAGTCGAGCACGGCGTGCACCACGGCACCACCGATCTCCGTCACGTCCACCACCCGGGCGGCGAACACGTCCCGGTAGAAGGCGATCGCGCCGCGCGCGTCGACGATCGCCAGAAACGGGGTCAGGCTGGTGACGCCGATCGGCGTACCGTTGGTGGTGTGTTGGCCGTCGGCGGCCTGGATCGTGTCGGTCATGGTTGCGACCCTAGGCCGGCCCGCCCGCGGTGGCTTGGAGATTCGCGACAGCCAGCCAGCCGCCCGCTCGACGGCCAGCCGTTCGGCGGCGCGGGCCGTAGCCTGACGGTCGTGAGCGCGGAGCATCGCGGCATCCTGTACCCGGCCCGGCTGCCGACCTTCGCCCGGCTGCCGCCGCCGGAGAAGGTCGCGTCGCTGGTCCGCTGGTTCTGGATCCCACAGTGGCGGATCGCGCCGGGCCGGACGTCGCGCCAGCAGGTCATCGCGTTCCCGGCCTGCAACCTGGTCGTCGGACCGGACGCAGTGGAGCTGGTCGGCCCGACGACGCGCCGGTCGTACCGGGATCTGACCGGAACCGGGTGGGCGGTCGGTGCCCTGCTGCGCCCGGCGGCGGTGCCGTCGTTCACCTCGGATCCGTCGCTGCTGCGGGACACCTTCCGCATCTTGGAGCTGCCCGACCTGCACACGCGGGTGGCCGCCGCGATGCGTGCTCCGGTTGACCAGCCGGCTGACGAGTCCGGGCGGCTCACGCGGACCGTGGCTGCGTTCGCCGGTTGGCTCGCCGAGACGATCGAGCCGCCTGGACCGGAGGCGCTGCTCGCCAACGACCTGGCTGAACTCGTCGGCACCGACCCGCTGGTGCTGCGGGTCGAGGACATCGCCGATCGGCTGCACGTATCGGCCCGGACCGTCCAGCGGCTGGCTCGCCGCTACGTCGGCCTGCCGCCGTCGACGATGATCCGCCGCCGTCGGCTGCAGGAGGCCGCGCAACTGCTGCGTACCGAACCGGGCACCGACCTGGCGACGCTGGCGGCGCAGCTCGGCTACGCCGACCAGGCGCATCTGGCCACCGAGTTCCGTACGGTGCTCGACTTCACCCCGAGCGTCTACCGCCGGGACGCGGCCTCGCCCTGACGGTGCCGCGTCAGCCGCTGTCGCGTACGTCCATCCGAAGCAGTTCGGATTCGTCGGAGATGCCGGCGGGAGGCCTGGTGCCGGTGGGTAGGAGTGCCCAGACCTCCTGCTTGCGGACCATCCGAGGGGACGTGAGCTGCTTCTCCTCGCCGTTGATGGCCAGTCGCGCTTCCCCGGCGGCCAGCACGTTGCGCACCCAGTCGGTACGCGGCCCGTACAGCGGGGTGAACAGGTAACCGTCCGGCAGCGGATGCGCGTCAAGCGGAGTCTGATAGGCCCGGCCAGATGATCTGCCCACGTGGATGAGCACCGGGCGGACGCCCCGCCGGATCTCCATCGGGTTGAAGACCCGCCTGTTGATCCGGGCCAGCCAACGCGGCAACGGCATCCCGGCCTCCCAACCTGAGGTTGCGCCGTACGAGAGAAGAGCCTCAGCCTAGCGATTGACCGCTACTGGCACGCAGGCCGGCGATGAGCAGGCCGACCAGGCGGCGGGCGTCGTAGTGGGGGTCGGTGTCGTCGCCGATGCAGAGGTTGCCGACCCCGCGCAGGAGTTGGTAGGCGTCGATGCCTGGGTGGATCTCGCCTGCGGCGGTGGCGGCGTCGAGCAGTTGGGCGCAGGCGGGGACCAGCCGGCCGGTGAAGGAGTCGTGCAGCGTCTGGTAGGCGGTGGCGTCGGACTGCAGCGCCCCGGCGAGGCCGTGCTTGGTGACCAGGAAGTCGACGAACAGGTCGATCCACCGGGCCAGCGCGGCGTGCGGACTGTCGCTGTCGGCGAGCAGGGCCGGGGCGGCTTCGGCACAGGCTCCGACCTGGTGGCGGAAGACGGCGACGATCAGATCGGCGCGGGTGGGGAAGTGGCGGTAGATGGTGCCGACGCCGACGCCGGCCCGGGCGGCGATGTCGCGTACGGGCACGTCGACGCCGGATGCCACGAAGGCCGCCGCGGCGGCGCTGAGCAGCGTCTGCTCGTTGCGTCGGGCGTCGGCTCGCTGCTTTCGCGGCTGGGTCGAGGGTCCTGGACCGTCGCCGCCGGTGTCGATCACGTGCGGTTCCTCCATCATTCGCCTTGGCAAACGGAACCAGGTTCCGTATCGTTCTAAGCGGAACGCTGCTCCGATTGCTTCCAGCGTGCCAGATCAGCCGACCCTGCTCAAGGAGAAACCGTCATGCAGTACCGCACCCTCGGCCGCACCGGCGTCCAGGTCAGCACCCTCGCCCTCGGCGCGATGAACTTCGGCGCGATCGGCGACACCAGCCAGGACGAGGCCGCCGCGATCGTCGACGCCGCCCTCGATGCCGGGATCAACCTCATCGACACCGCCGACTGGTACAGCCAGGGTCAGTCGGAGGAGATGCTCGGCAAGGCCATCGCCGGCCGACGCGACGACATCGTGCTGGCCACCAAGGCGAACATGCCGATGGGCGACGAGCGCAACCACCAGGGCAGCTCGCGCCGCTGGCTGGTCACCGCGCTGGACGACAGCCTGCGCCGACTCGGCGTCGACCACGTCGACCTCTACCAGATCCACCGCTGGGACCCGGCGACCAGCGACGAGGAGACCCTGTCGGCGCTGACCGACCTGCAGCGGGCCGGCAAGATCCGCTACTTCGGCTCGTCGACCTTCCCCGCCTACCGGATCGTCCAGGCCCAGTGGGCGGCCCGGGAAAACAAGACCAGCCGGTACGTGACCGAGCAGCCGCCGTACTCGATCCTGCAACGCGGCATCGAGGCCCACGTCCTGCCGGCCATCCAGGAGTACGGCATGGGTGTGCTCGCCTGGAGCCCGCTCGCCTCCGGCTGGCTGTCCGGAGCGATCCGCGCCGGCCGGGAGATCGCCACCAGCCGGTCCGGCAAACTGCCTCAGCGCTACGACCTGAGCGTGCCCGCCAACCGGGCCAAGCTCGCCGCGGTCGAACAGCTGGCCACCGTCGCCGACCAGGCCGGTCTCACCATGATCCAACTCGCGCTCGGCTTCGTCACCGCGCACCCCGGCGTGACCGGCGCCATCATCGGGCCGCGCACCGTGGACCACCTGCACGCGCAGCTGGCCGCCGCCGACACCGTGCTGACCGCCGACGTGCTCGACGCCATCGACACGATCGTCGCCCCCGGCATCGACCTCGCCCCGCACGAGAAGCACGACACCCCGCCAGCCCTGCTCGACCCGGCGCTGCGTCGCCGCTGACCTCTCGGATCGGATGGACGGACCTCATGTCACGAACGACCCGGCCCAGCTTCGGCATCATGACCGCCCCGTCCCAGGTCGACTACCGCGACGTGCTGCGGGTCTGGCGCGAGGCGGACACGATCCCGGCGATCGAACACGCCTGGCTCTACGACCACCTCATGCCGATCGGCGGTGACCCGAACGGGCCGACGTACGAAGGCTGGACCCTGCTCGCGGCGCTCGCCGCGCAGACCCGGCGGCTGCGCCTCGGGCTGCTGGTGACCAGTAACCGGTTCCGGCCACCGGCGATGCTGGCCAAGATAGCCGCGACCGTCGACGGCGTCTCCGGCGGACGGCTCGACTTCGGCATCGGTGCCGGCTCCCGGCCCAGTCACCCGCTGGCCCGACGCGAGTACGACGCCCACGGCCTGCCGTTCGACGACTTCGGCCACTCGGTGGGCAGCCTCGCCGAGGCGTGCACCATCATTCGACGCTTGTGGACCGAGACCGAGCCGTTCGACTTCCACGGCACCCATCACCGGCTTACCGCAGCGTTGGGCAACCCGAAGCCGGTGCAGCGCCCGTACCCGCCGATTCTGATCGGGGGACGGTCGGCGGCCGTGCTGCGGGTGGTCGCCGAGCACGCCGACCTGTGGAACATCCCCGGCGGCGACATCGCCGACGCGGCCAGCCGCAGCGCGCTGCTGGACCGCTACTGCGCCGAGATCGGCCGCGACCCGGCGGCCATCACCCGCTCCATCCACCTGCCGGTCTCCTACGACCAGCCCAGCGTCACCCGGGCCGCGATCGGCGAGGCCGTTGACGCCGGCTTCGGGCACCTCGTCCTCGGACTGTCGACGCCCTACCCGGCCGACGTCGCCCACTGGGTCGCCGACCGGATCATCACTACCACGGTAGTCTGAGGAAAGCAGTACTACCGAATACCCGTATGCCAGAGAGGCAGGAATACGCCTCTCTGGCATACGGCGCAAACGGGGGCTCACTGCGTGCGGGCAACTGTGCGTTACTCTTTGTGGTCGCCGAGTCCAATCTGGCTGCACCTCAGCACACATCAAGGAGACTGAGCATGGCGATCAAGCGGATGGACAACGTCCTCATCGTTGTCGAGGACCTCGACGCTGTCATCTCGTTCTTCGTCGAACTCGGCATGGAGCTGGAAGGCAGAGGGCCAGTCGAGGGACGTTGGGTGGAGCAGGTCATCGGGGTCGACGACGTCCGCCAGGAGATCGCGATGCTGCGTACCCCGGACGGGAACAGCAAAATCGAGCTGGCGATGTTCCACACTCCGATGGCGATCAGGCCCGAGCCGAAGGACGCACCCGCCAACACGCTGGGCATCCGTCGCGTCATGTTCGCCGTCGACGACATCGAGTCCGTCGTCGCCCGGCTGCGCACCCACGGCGCCGAACTCGTCGGTGAGCTCGCACAGTACGAGGACCTCTACAAGCTCTGCTACGTCCGCGGCCCCGAGGGCATCATCGTCGGTTTGGCCGAGCAGCTCAGCTGACGGCTGCCGGAGCGGCCCTGGGTCCTCGGATCGTGGGGTCAGTGATCCTCGCTGGGTGCTGTGGCAGGTGGAACGGGGCGAGAACGGCCCGGCGAACGTCACGCAACGCCCCCGGGTCGGGCGACCAGGCTGCCGCGTGATCGTCATAGCAAACACTTCCGGGCTGATCGCGGCTTTCAACACCCGCGACCCCGAACACAAGACCGCAGCCGAGGCGCTGAACCGTGCAGGACTGGTGATCGTTTCACCGTTGGCGCTTGGGGAGATCGACCATATGGTGGCGCTGCGACCACTTACTCCGCATCCGGCGTTCCGGCTACTTCCGGACGATAGGTAGCCAAAGGCCTTTGGTATCTCAAAAAGGTGGTAACCGCCCGGCGGAAGTCGTCGGGGGCTTCGACCCACGGCAGGTGCCCGGATCCGGTGAGGCTCACCCGTTGGCTGTTGGTCAGCGCCCGGTGCAGCGAGTCGACGGCCCAGCGGGGGCGGATGTCCTCGGAGCCGTCGATGATCAGGGCCGGCAGGTCGAGTGTTCGGCAGCGTACGGCGATGTCGGTGTTGGTGATTTCCTGCTTGACCTCGGCGTTGATGGCCCGGCTGCACTCGTAGTTGATGCCCCTCCATGGTGTGGCCATGCGTTCGGCGTGTCGCAGTGCGGTGTCGTGGTCGGCGAAGTCGGCCGACCATTGCAGCACCGCCCATTCGCGTTCCTCGGCGGGCGTTCGGGCGCGGGAGTCGAGGTTTTCCCACCGGTCCAGATGATTCCCGAGCCGCAACCGCAGATTCCGCTGGTAGTGCGGATGCCAGTCACGCCCAGGGTCGATGCCGGTGCCGGAGACGTAGATCAGCTGGCTGACCCGTTCGGGGTGTTCGATGGCGTACCGCAACGCCAGGTGCGCGCCCCACGAGTGGCCGAGCAGAGCCATTCGCGGTCCGGCCAACTGGTCGCGTACCGCGTCGAGGTCGGCGACGAAGCGGGCGACGCTGTACGGCCCGTGCCGCTGCGAGCGTCCGCAGCCGCGCTGGTCCCACCGGATGACGCGGGCCTGATCTTCGAGCAGCCGGGCGACCGGGCCGAGGTAGTCCCACAGACCCGGACCGCCGTGACAGAGCACCAGCGGCTGGCCGGTGCCGGACTTCTCGGACCACAGCCGGCAGCCGTCGTCGCCGCGCACATCCAGGCTCATGGCGTCATTGTCGCGGTGGAGGCGGACGTCGAACATGATCCGGTGGTTGGTACTACTCGCCAACTGAGTACGAAGACGGATGGACCGACCCTGACGCTCATGGCAGATTGCCCTACATGGATGTCGTCGATGCGCCGCGCCGAGCGTCGTTCGGACTGAGCCTTCTCGTTGCGCTCGGCTGGTACGCCACCGTGATCAGTGCGGTTTTCGTCGGAAGGTCAGGGATACCGGCTGCACCGCGTACGGATTGCTCGGTCATGTTCAGCTGCCTGACACCGTATGAAGAGTTCGGCCTGCTGGTGCTCGTCGGCAGTCCGGTCCTCGTTGGTCTGCTGGTCTGCACACTGGTGGTCGCCGGTCTGCTGGCGCGCCTGATCTCCTCGCCGATCGTCGCCGGCACCCTGTCGGTGCTGGGCAGTGTCGTTGTCGTAGCAGTGGTCGGCGCGGTCTGGCAGGGTGCTCGATGAAGCGCCTCGGACTCGGCATGCTGCTCCTCGGTTGGCTCTACGGCGTGCCGTTCCTGCTCATCGTCGGGTTGATCCGACGTTCGTCGTCGCCCTATCTCGAAACCCGTGCGCAGGCGCAGGCGTTCGGTGCGGCCACCGACACCATTCTGACCACCGTCCTGGTGCTCAACCTGGCCCTCCCGGCGGCGGGGATGCTGCTTGCCTGGCTCATCCGCGATAGGTACTGGATTCGCCACTTCGTCGGGTCTCTGGTGGGGGCGGCACTGATCTACTGTGCAATCATGATCGCAGGGCAGGCGGCCACGACACCACTGATCGGTTGGACACCAGTCGACAACGAGCCGCAGCCGCAGGTCACGCAGTGCATCCCGACCAGCGGTGGCCGTAGCTGCCCTGGCGGCTGATCTCGGCGAACAGCCACCGTTGGCGTTGATCCACTACGCCCCATCGACTCGACACGTCGACGCCGAGTCAGCTGACCGCATCCGATCCCGCGCCATCGGGTTGAGTTCGCGTATCGAGAACAGGCGTCTGTGCGGTCATGGGTACGCGGAGTAATGTTTGCCGGAGTGGCGAGAGCCGGGGTGAGCGTCGGCTGTTGCCGCCAGGCAGCTACCTGGGTGGTGAGGTGCGTGTCCCGCATTGTCGATCCGCGCTGGCCGTCAACCTTCCGCGCGTTCCGCCAACAGGCCGGTCTTTCCCTTCGTGACCTCGCGGCGAAGGCTCATTACGCCAAGTCGTATCTGCACGACCTGGAGACCGGTCGCAAGACGCCGACAGCCGAACTTGCCCGCCGCGTCACCGCCACCGACATCAGCACCACCACCATCGCCGGTATCGAGGCTGCCGTCGACGAGCTCGCCACCGCCTATCCCACCACTGCCTCCCACGTCCTGCTGCCGCGTGTCCGCCGGCACCTGACCTACGTCACCACCCTCGTCGGCTCCGGCCGCCGGATGACACTGGACCAGCACCGCCGGATCCTCGTCGCCGGCGGATGGCTGTCGTTGCTCACCGCCACCGTGCTGATCGACCTGCACCGCCGCGACGCCGCCGCCGGGCACCTGCGCGTCGCCGATGAGATGGGCGCGCACACCGGGCATGACGAGATCCGGGCCTGGTGCCTCGAAACCCGGGCGTGGGAGGTACTTACCGGCGGCGACCCGGCCGCAGCGCTCGACCTGGCCCACGGGGCGCAGACCATCGCCCCAACCGACAGCAGCGCCAAGCTGCAGGCGACCGCGCAGACCGGCCGGGCGCTGGCGCTGCTCGGCGACCGACAGGCGACCGGACGGAGACTGGCCCAGTTGGAGCGGATCGTGTCACCGCTGGGTCAACCAGACCGGCCTGAGCATCACTACCGCTACGACCCGGGCAAAGCACGGGCGTACGTGGCAACCACTCTGGCGTGGGTCGGCGACCCGGCTGCGGCCACCGAGGCCAGCGACGTCCTGGCCGGCCTTCTCACCGAGGGGAGCCGGCCGCGGCGGATCGCGTCGGCCCGGCTGGATCTCGGCCAGTCCGTGCTGCCGGTGGACCCGCACGAAGCGGTGGCGCAGGTCGCGGCGGCGGTGGCATCGGGACGGGTCGCGGCGTCGAACTGGTGGCGGGTCGACCGGGTACGCCGAGGCTTGGCGCGGATCGGTGTGCCGGCTCCGGAGCTGGATGAGCTGTGCGAGACACATCAGCCACTGCCGTGATGGCGGACAGCAGCCAGCGCTGGCGGACAGCAGCACTGTAGACCGTCACCGGGTGTCCCGGGCAGGCTACAGGTGGGTCGCATCGCCGTCTGGGTTCGCGACCTGCCAGCTGGGCCCGACGTGTACCCGTGATCGCCTTCCCGCGTCGGGCCCGTCTGCGGCGGCGGCTCGGGGTTGACGTGGAGAGCCACCTCGGGTCGCCGCCCTTCCAACTCTCGTTGAGGGGGCTCGTGATGCTCGGGAAGTGGTTTCAGCGTGCGGATGTGCCGGTGGATGTGGTGTATCCGGTTCCGGGTCGGCGGCGGTACGCGGACCAGCCCACCCGGCCCGCCGACGTGCGGCCGGGCACCCGCACCGACCGGGCTGAGCGGCGTGGCGGTAACGCCGGCCGGGACGCCGTGGCCGTGTCCGCCGGGCCGGGTGCAGTTGGCGAAGGCGCATGTCGGGGGCCGGTCGCGTTGTCGGTCGACGTGGCGTGTTCGCGGATCGGGTCGGCCGATCGAAGAGCTGGGTGGAGAAGGTGGAGCGGGGCGTCCGCAGGTTGCCGAGGTGTTGCGGGTCGACCCGGCCGAGCTGCTTGGCACCGACCGTCTGCCGGAGACCGACAAGGCGGCGGACGGTGTGCAGGCGGTGCGGGCGGCGTTGGCCTGCTACGACGTGTTCGCCGCCGGCTCGCTGGGGCCGGCACCGGACGCCGGGGACGTGGGGCGGCGGGTCGAGCATGCCTGGTCGACGTACCGGCACGGGGATCATCCACGCCTGTTGCGGATGGTGCCGGGCCTGCTGGACGCCGCCCGGCAGTTGCACGCGGGGCGGCCCGAGCAGTCGGTGGTGCCACTCGGGCAGGCGCTACGCGGGCTGGGTCAGGGCCGCCGTGGCGCTCGGCGACCCCGCCGACCCCGCCGACGCCGTCGACCGGCACACGGCGATCGTCCTCCGCGACGGCTGGCTACGGCTGCCGGCCGAGCACCGGGCCGCGTACCTGGTCGACGCCGCACGAGCCCACCTCAACACCGGCAACACGGCAGCGGCCGGCCGGTGGCTCGTCGAAGCCGACCGCGTCGCGCCAGCCGTGGCGACGGCCCTCGGCCTGACCCGCTGACCAGAAGACCTACCGGTACCCCGATTTGGTCTGATCCCCTTGAGGGATTTTGATCCCCCAGCGGGATCAGAGTGAAACAGACTTCGGTGTCCGGGCGGCGGTGGCGCGGTCAGTGTTGCCGGCCCGAGATGTCCTTGGCCAGGCTGACGGTCCCTTCCGGGCAGGGGAGTGGCACCAGTTGGTATCCCTCGCTGCGGTACAGGTCGATGTTGCGCAGGCTCCTGGCGCCGGTGAACAGCAGGATGCGGTGCAGGTCCTGTTGAGCAGCGGCGGCGGCTTCGGCTTCGGCGGCGCGCAGCAGCCACCGACCCAGTCCCTGGCCGCGTACGTCGGGAGCGACCGCGAGTCGACCGAGGTGCAGGTCCGTTCCGTCGGTACGGGTCCGCACCATGCCCAGCAGCCGGCCGTCCCGCCAGAGGCCGGTGGTGTGCCAGTCCGCCAGCCACTCGTGCACGTCGGTCAGCGACTCGTGCAGTGCCGGGATGTCCAGTCTGTCGTTGAGTATGGCCTCGTCCGCCCAGCAGCAGCGCTGCAGCACGGTGACCTGCGGGGCATCGTCGGGAGTCAGCCGTCGCGCGTAGGTGCCGGGCAGCGGGCCGGGCTGGGTCCCGGCTCGCGTGCGTTCGCCCGTCGGGTAGCGGGCGCGCATCGCCTCGTCTGCCGCCGGGCCGGCGGCGAAGGCGAAGGTGCCGTCGTCGACGCGGCGGCCGGTCGCCCGGTCGACCACCACGGGTTCGGCTTCCTGGCCGGTGGTCCGGTCGACCAGGATCATGCTGCGTCGTTGGGCCGGTAGCTGGGAGTTTCCCCAGCCGGCGAGGGCGACGATCACCGGCCGCAGGCTGCGGCCGAGGTCGGTCGGCAGGTACTCGTAGCGGTCGGGGTTGGTCTGGTAGCGGTGCCGTTCGAGCAGCCCGTTCGTGGTGAGTGTCTTGAGTCGGCTGGTCAGGATGCTGGACGAGATCCTGAGATGCTGCTGAAACTGATCAAACCGGGTGAATCCGTCCAAGGCGTCGTGCAGGATCAGCAGCGTCCACCGCTCGCCGACGACGCCGAGCGTCGCCGAGAGCGGGCATTCGCGGTCCTCAAGTCTGAGCCTGCCTGCCACGTCGCCCCCCGCCGTCGGTGCCGCAGCCACGCCGTGACCGCCAGAGTCAGAGCCCAGTAACTTTCACTTCGGAAGTAACTGTACGCCGACTGCGCATCGCGCCCGGACCCGCTCACCCGCCGGTGACAGCCGTGCCGGACGCGGAGCGGACTCCGCGCCCGGCACGAGACCTCCTGCACCTACGGGGCGTCAGCGTCCGGGCACCGCTGCGGTGGTGGTGATCGGGCCGCGATGCAGCCAGTCGACCAGCTCCGGCTCGGCCAGCTTGCGGACCTGCTCCTCGTACCGTCGCAGGTCGTCGTCGCCGAGCAGCTCACGCCACTGGCCGCTGACCCCTCGGTTGAAGAACTGCTGCGGGTCGCGCCACATCGCCAGGACCGGGGCGAACTCGTCGGCCCGGCTGCGCATCGAGTCGAAGGTGGCCGCCCGCACCAGCTCCGGCCACCTCTGCTGCGGCACCTCGATGTCGAGCTGGCGGGCGAGCGCCCGCATCTGGCCCTCAAGGTCGGATTTCAGCTCGTCGTAGTGCAGGAGCAGGACGTTGGAGCGCTGCCGCTGCGCCCAGAACCCCGACATGTGGTGCAGCATCGACGGAAGGCCGATCTGCACGTCGGGGTGTTCCATCCAGGCCCAGAGCCGGTCGTACGCGGATTCCAGGGGTGGTGGCGCGTCGTCGGTGAGCTCGCCGGTCAGGTCGTCGTTGCCGACCGCCGCGTCACGCAGTGCCAGGACCACGTCGTAGTCGGTGTTCTGGAAGTGCGCGTCCCAGGACAGGGCGACGTCGCGGGGGTCGCGTCCCACCGCGATGTAGGTGACCCCGTCGTGGATGGGCAGCCCGTCGAACGGGGTGTGGGTCTTGATGATGCGCCGGTGCTGCTGCGCCTCGTAGAACGCGAACACGTCGGCCTGGCTGCGGGTCTTCATGTCCGGCCAGACGCAGATGTCGTCCAGCCGGTGGGGGAGTTCTGGCGTCTGAAAGATCAGGAGCGCGCAGATGGTCTGGGTCCACGTGGTGCCGCACTTCGCGGGGGTCGAGATGACGATGTCGCCGTCGCGCAAGGGAAACCCCTGCCACCGCTGACTGTCCATGATCGCGTTCTGGTACCGAACTGTCGGTTGGTGCACCGGCCCTCCAGCACTGTCGGTCGCCTGTCTAGCTGAGACAGTTGACTCCACTGTGTATCGCTGTCGGCGCGGATCTTACGCGGGTGACTTCCCGATCGCTCTCTGCAGGCCGAGTATCGGGTGAATGGAGCTGAAATCTAGGGTTTGCCCCCGTACAGTGGGTCTCTCAGTTGCGCCGGAAGGCGTTGCGGCGGGCCAGCAGCACCATCAGCGCGGTCCCCAGCCCGGCCAGCCCGGCGAGGGCCAGCAGCACCAGGCCGCCACGGACCAACCACGTCTGCCCGCCCACTCCCGCTGGCCCGGCGGCGTCGGCGTCCGAGGCGGCGGCGGTCGGCGGCGGGGGCGGTGACTGGGCCGGCACGGCCCGTACGTCGACGGTGACCTCGCCGACGTACGGGGCCGGCGCGCCCACCGTCACCTGCCAGTCGCCGGGCTGCAGGATCGGCCCGGTGGAGTAGAAGCCCCGCCCCTCGCCGGCCGGCTGCAGCTGCATCGGGCCCACGGTCTGGCCGTCCGCACCGGTCGCGGTGAGAACCAGCCGGATGACCTGGGCGGGCCGGTTGCCCTCCGAGTCGGTGACCTGCACGGTGACCCCCGTGGCACCGTCGCCGGCCACATCCAGTTGGAGATTGTCGGATTGCGCCGCCGCCGGACCGGCCACTGGCAGGACCGCCAGCAGCAGGCCGACCAGCACGGCGGCAAGTCCATGGGTGAGACGCATCATCGAAACTCCTCGAAAGAGGCGGGGAAGCAGGGCCGGCCCCGCCCGCCCACGGGTGGGCGGGCGGGGCCGACTCGCTGTCAGAGTTGCTGGTCGGGGCCGATCCGGGTCGGGTCCTCGTCGAGGCGACCCGCACCGGTGACCGGCTTGCCGTCGTTGGCCGCCACCCCGGCCGCGCTGGCCGTGCCGCCGAGGCGCACGATCATCGCGTCGGCGTCGCGGACCAGGGTGTCCCGTACGTCGGTGTCGGTCACCAACGCCGGGTCCGTGGCGAGCCCCTTGAAGGCGGTCAACTGCTGCACCGCCCGCTTGTCGCTGCCGGTGGCCTCGGACAACCGCGCCGCGTCCAACTTGTTGGTCAGCTTGCGGTGCGCCAGGTTCGACAGCCGGCCGGTCGACTTGAACCGGTCGATCAGGTTCTGCATGTCCCGGAACGACGTGGTCACGTAGAACCGGACCGTCGAGGCGGTGGAGTTGCCCGCCTTGTCGGTCGCCGTCACCGTCAACTCGTGCATGCCCAGCGGCAGGGCGTACATCACCTGCACGGTGTCGTTGGCGTACGGCTGGCCGTTGAGCGTGCCGACGACCGTCTCGATGCCGGAGGTCGGGTCGACCGCCTGCCACGAGACGCGCACGTCCTGGCTGTCGCCGTACAGTTGGCCGTCGGCCAGCCCGGAGATCAGCAGGGTCGGCTTGCTGCCGTCGATCTTGACCACGGCGGACTTGAGCGCCTCGACGTTGCCGACGGCGTCGGTGGCCCGGTAGAGCAGCTCGTGCTCCCCGTCGCCGCTGATCGCCACCGGCTCGGTGTACGGCGTCCAGTCGCCATCGTCGAGCGACCACTCCAGCAGGGCCACCCCGGAACCGGCGTCGGTCGAGGTGAGCACCACCGGGATGGTGCCGTCGTGCCAGCCGTTGTCGTTCGCCGGGGCGAACTGCGCCGAGCTGACCGGCGCCGTACCGTCGATCTTGATGGTGACGGACTTGGCCTGCTCGACGTTGCCGGCGGTGTCGGTGGACCGGAACCGCAGCTCGTGGCTGCCGTCGCCGGTCACCGTCACCGGACCGGTGTACGCCGTCCACCCGGTGTCGTCGTCGAGCGAGTACTCGGTGCCCGCCACCCCGCTGCCGCCGTCGTTGTCGGTGGCGTCCAGGGTGACCGTGACGTCCCCGGCGTAGAAGCCGTCGACCGGCTCGCCGGATCCGGTGACCGTCGCGCTGGTCACCGGTGCGGTGGTGTCCTCCTCGGTCGGCTCCGTGCTGAGCCGGAAGTAGTCGAACGAGGCGGTCTTCGACGCCGTCTGGTTGGCGCCGAGGGTGAACACCCCGACCTTCGGGGCTGCGCCGACCGCCGTGCTGGTCAGCGAGTCGAACGTCGTCCAGTCGGTGCCGTCCGCCGAGTACGCGGCCGTGAAGGTGTCACCGGTGCGCGACACCCGCAGGTGCCACACCCCGGAGGTCAACCCGGTGACCTGCGGCTGCGGGTCCTGTACCACCGCGTCGATCTCACTGCGGAACTCGATCCGCCGGCTGACCGCCGCACCGGCCGCGTTGTCCGTGACGAAGTCCAACTTCAGGTAGTTGTCGTCGTCGGCGTACACCAGCAGACCTGCCTGCTGGTACTGCTCGTCGAGCAGGCTGGCGTCGACCTTCGTCTCGATCGTCCAGTCGCCCTCGGGAGCGGTCTGCAGGATGAAGTTCGTCGGCCCGGTGTTGCTACCGGTGTAGATGTCACCGTTGGGCACGTCGATGCGCAACGCCCCGTCGACGACCCGGTACGCGGCCGCGTCCTCCCGCACGATGGCGTCCCACCGGCACTTGTCCAGCGAGCTGCCGTCGAACTCGTCGGACGCCTCGACCGGCCCGGCCGGTGCGTCCGGCGTGAACTGGAACCAGTCGAATACCGCGTCGACCACCGGCGCCACGGTGCCGCCGTTGAGGGCGAACATTCCGATCTGCGGGTTGTCGATGCCGGCGAGCGTCGCCGCCCGCCCGACCGGGGTGAAGGTCTGACCGTCGGGCGACATCTCCGCCGTGACGTTCGTCCCGTCGCTGGTCAACCGCAGGTAGATGGTGTCACCCGCGGGTGCGGCGGTGGCGTCGGTGCCCTCGTTGCGCGGGGTGCCGGCGGTCTCCCGGATGAACTCCACCCGGCGGCTGCCGGAGTGGAGCACGTCCAGCTTGGCGTAGTTGTCGTCGTCGCCGTAGAGCAGCAGGCCAGCCTGCTGGTAGTTGGCGGTCACCGGCAATGTGACCTTGGTGGTGGCCTGCCAGGCGCCGCTGGGCAGCGGCTGCAGGACCAGGTTGGTGGCGTCGTTGCGGGTGCCGTACAGGTCACCGACGCCGGTCGGCAACAGCAGCGCGCCGTCGGCGACCGAGTAGAGCTGGTTCTCCCGGACGATCGTCCACCGGTCACGGTCCAGCTCGTCACCGAGGAAGTCGTCCGAGCGCGCCCCGAAGCAGGACGTGTTCGGTGCCTCCACCCTGATCTGGGCGTACGCGGACGACACCGCGCCCCGAGCGTCGGTCACCGTCAGCACGGCGGTGAAGGTGCCGGGTACCGCGTATGTGTGGCTGGCCGCCAGGGTGTCGGCGGTGCCGCCGTCACCGAAGTCCCAGGCGTACGTCAGCGGAGTGTCGCCCTCGGCGTCGGTCGCCGTACCGCTGAACTCGACGGTGACCGGCGCGGTGCCGGACGTCGGGGTCGCGGTCACGCTGACCTGCGGCGGCGCGTTGTCGGTCACGCCCCGGCCGATGAAGTCCATCCAGTTGACGTTGAACAGCGAACCGGTGCCGCCGGCCGGGTCCCGGGCGACGAAGAACAGCGTTCCGCTGTCCAGCGCGCCGGTGACCGGTGCGGTGACGTCGGTCCAGGACTGCCAGCCACCGGTGCCCGGTACGGTCGCCGTGGCCACCAGCGGGCCGTCGGCCGCGTCGGCTCGGACCTCGATCCGGCCTCCGTTGACCGCGGAGGCGACCCGGAACCGGATCTCGTCGATGCCGGTCAGGCTGGCCGGGTCGACCGACCACCAGTCGCCGTCCTCGATGAAGCCGATGTTCTGGCCGCCGCCGGTCGGGTCGCTGGTGGTCTCCAGCTGTACGCCCGGGTCACCGCCGCCGGTGGAGCCGGCTACCCGCCCGGTCACCGTGTAGTACTCGGCCTGCTTGCGCTTGGGCTGCAGCAGTTCGATGGCCCGGCCGGTGAGCGGCCCGGCACCGCCGACGCCACCGTCGTCGGTGTAGGTGGCCTCGAAGACGGTGAAGACGTCCGCTTCCGCGCCGTGGCCGTCGGCGAGCTGGGTCTGTACCACGCCGGAGCAGCCGGTGTGCTGCTCCAGCGGGTGGGCGTGCTCGTCGTGGCCGAGCAGCACCTGCAGCTGCACCCGGTCACAGTCGATCTCGCCGTCCTCCGGGTCGGTGACCGTGATCGTGTACTGGACCTGGTCACCCCAGTTGAAGAAGCCGCCGGCCGGTGGGAAGGCGATGGTCACCGTCGGGGCGGTGTTGCCGACCGTCACCGGTACGTTGGCCACCGCGGTGCGCCCGTTGGGGTTGGTGACGGTGAGCTGCGCGGTGTAGTTGCCCGCTTCGGCGTACGTGTGGCTCGGGTTGGCCTGCTCCGAGGTGCCGCCGTCGCCGAAGGTCCAGGCATAGGTCAGGGTGCCGCCGTCCGGATCACGTGATCCTTCGCTGGAGAACTGGACGGTCAGTGGTGCCGGTCCGGAGGTCGGCGTGGCGCTGGCCTGGACGATCGGCGCCCGGGCGCCGGCGATGTAGTCGATCCGGTAGATCCCGGAGTCGTCGTTGTTGCCGCCGAAGCCACTGCCCCATTCGATCAGGTACATCGCGCCGTCGGGGCCGAACTCGAAGTCCATCGGCCGGATCATGTTCATTCCGGCCAACAGCTGGTTGATGTCGACCAGTTCGGTGCCGTCGGCGGTCACCTGCATGGTGTACATCTTGGACTGGTTCCACTCGCCGAGCAGCGCCTTGCCGTCGTAGTAGGCCGGCCACTTGCGGTCGGAGACCAGCTCGGCGTCGTAGCGGTAGACCGGTCCGCCCATCGGTGCGCCGCCGCCCCCGATCTCCGGGTAGCGCGGGTCACCGCCGTAGCCGTAGTCCACGGTTGCCGCGATCGCCGCCGGCAGGTTGGTCAGGCCGGTGTTGTTGGGGGAGTCGTTCACCGGGGCCGAGCAGTCAAACTTCGCGCCGCTCGGGCCGGACGGGAACTGGTAGTCGTTGTACGCCTCGTTCGTCCCGGTGCAGTACGGCCAGCCGTAGTTGCCGGGGGTGTCGACGATGTTCCACTCGACCAGACCTCGGGGGCCCCGGTTCGGGTTGTCGGCACCGGCGTCCGGGCCGTAGTCGGCGACGTAGAGGGTGTCGGTGGCCGGGTCGATGCCCATCCGGAACGGGTTGCGGAAACCCATCGCGAAGATCTCTGGGCGGGTCTGCGCGGTGCCCGGTGCGAACAGGTTGCCCTGCGGAATGGTGTACGACCCGTCGTCCTCCGGGTGGATCCGCAGCACCTTGCCGCGCAGGTCGTTGGTGTTGCCGGAGGTGCGCTGCGCGTCGTAGTCCTGCCGGCCGGCCCGCTCGTCGATCGGGGTGTAGGCACTCGACTCGAACGGGTTGGTGTTGTCCCCGGTGGCCAGGTAGAGATTGCCGTCGCTGTCGAAGGCCATCGTGCCACCGGCGTGGCAGCAGGTGTTGCGCTGGGTGTCGACCTGCAGCACGATCTGCTCGCTGGCCGGACTGATCGTGTCCGCGGTGACGGTGAACCGCGACAGCAGGTTGCGGGCGACGCCGTCGTTGCGGGCGTAGTAGAGGTAGACCCAGCCGTTGTCGGCGAAGTCCGGGTCGAGCCGGATGCCGATCAGCCCGTCCTCGTTGCCGGTGAAGACGTCCAGGTCGATTGCGGTGACCGTGCTGCCGGTGTCCGGCTTGACGATCTGCACCCGCCCGTCGCGTTCGATGTAGAAGACGCGGCCGTCGGGGGCGACGTCCAGCTCCATCGGGTTGCTGGTGTTGCTGTCCAGGGTGATCTTCTCGAAGCTCTCGGTCAGCGAGGCGCCGCAGTCGGAATCGACCACGCCGGCCACCGACTGGATGCCACCGAGCAGGTGGTCGAGGAACTCCGGCTCGGCGAACGACTCGTTGGTGTGGCCGCCGCCGGTGTACCAGGACTGGCCGCCGTCGTAGTCACGGCACCAGGCGATCGGATGGTCGGCACCCATCGCGCCGGCGCCGGCGGTGTAGGTGGATTCGTCCAGGCTGGCCAGCACGTGCACGTCGCCGCGTGGGTTGGTCTGGAAGTTGTACCACTCGTCGTAGCGCGACCACCGCGCCGGCAGCCCGTCGGTGGACGGGTGCGCCGGGTCCTCCACGTTGACCGTGGCGCTCTGGTTGGCCGGGTGGTTGGCGAAGTAGGCACCGACGAGTTCGCCGTACCAGGGCCAGCTGTATTCGGTGTCGGAGGCGGCGTGGATGCCGACGTACCCGCCGCCGGCCTGGATGTAGCGCTCGAACGCGGCCTGTTGGTCGGGGTCGAGAACGTCGCCGGTGGTGGAGAGCCAGATGACCGCCCGGTAGTTGGCCAGGTTGTCGTCGGTGAAGGCGGCGCTGTTCTCAGTGGTGTCGACGGTGAAGCCGTTGGTGGCACCGAGCTGCTGGATCGCGGCGATGCCGGTCGGGATGGAGTCGTGCCGGAAGCCGACGGTCTTGGAGAAGACCAGCACCGAGTACGGGTCGTCGGCTGCGGCGGCGGGCGCGGGTTGGGCGACTGGCGGCTGGTCGACCGGCGCGCCTCCCGGGTTACCGGGGGCGGCCTGTGCGGTGTGGGTACCGAGCAGGACGGTCGACAGGAGGGTGATCGAAAGCAGGGCAGCGGTCATGGGGCCGCGCGCGACGTGGCGTCGGCGGGTTCGGGACACGTGGTCTCCTCGTCCTGGTGAACAGGTCATCCCGGGCCAACCCGCCGATGGCCGCCCGAGGCGGCTCGGTGCGCACGCTGCCACGACGCCCGCATCGATTTTGTAAAGCCGCTGGACAAATTAGGGACTGGAGACTGTGTTTCCGGCAAGAGCTGTTCGTGTAACGGTTTCGTAACCGCCCCTGCGTGTCGGTCAATTCAGGAACAAGCCGGGCATCATCGCCAGCGCCGCGAACCGGATCGACCGGCCGACGAAGCAGACGACGGCGAAGACGACCGCCCGCACCTTCGTCCCCCCGGCCAGCACCGTCGTCACCAGCAACGGCGGGATACCGAAGACGGCGCTGGCGAACAACGTGGGCACCAGGAAGGCAGGCTCGTAGAGCCGGCGGTGCTCCCGGGCCACCCAGCCGAACCAGACTTTCAGCCGGCCCCGCAGACCCTGCGGCAGACGCGCGGCAAGCGACGCCGCCGCCCGGCGTACCCGGCCGGGCCGTGGCCGGCCGTCCACCGTCGGGCGGGTCG
The DNA here is from genome assembly GCF_048060115.1 of Micromonospora sp. LOL_023. NCBI lineage: Bacteria > Bacillati > Actinomycetota > Actinomycetes > Micromonosporales > Micromonosporaceae > Micromonospora > Micromonospora sp. LOL_023. The sequence continues at coordinate 41,809 of NZ_JBHMIM010000004.1, read as the reverse complement.
CGGTCCGCTTCGCCAGCCACTGGTTCAGCCTCGGCGAGCGGATCACCCCCCGGGTGGCCAGGAACATCGCCACCTTGGGGCCGGTCTGGCCAAGTGCCGCGGCGATCCCCAGCGGTAGCGGATGGTACGACGTGGTGGCGGTCAACGCGACGAGGTACGGCTCGACCGGAGTCACCGGTGACACCGCCGACACCGCCCCCAGGGCCAAGGTGGCCAGGAGTACGGCGATCACGAGACGGCTGTGCGTACGCCCGGAACGGTGAGGGCGAGTGGGAGCCTGGCAACGACGACGATCGAGACGATCTTCATTGCGGCGATCGTCAACGCGAACACCACCGGGTACACCGGCGACGGCGCAGCCGCGACCAGCACCACCAGCCCGCCGGTGTTCAACGCCTTCGCCGCCGGCGACCAGTTGTACCGGTAGACCTGTGGATGCACCAGGTGGAAGTAGTTCGGGCTGAGCACCGGCCAGCGCAGGAAACTCAGGCTCAGCAGCAGGTCGACCAGGACGAACTGGGCGAGGAAGATGCCCAGCGGCACGCCCATCGACGGCAACTGCAGGATCAACGCGGCGACGACCACCAGGCAGCAGACCCGGTCGCAGACGATGTCATAGACCGCACCGACGCGGGTCTCCTGGCCCAGCAGCCGGGCCACCAGTCCGTCGAGAATGTCGCCCACCCAGTAGCAGCCGATCGCGGCGGCGGTGAGCACCGCGCTGTCGCCGACGATGGCCAGCACCCCGAGCCAGACCGCGACGACCGTCCGTACCGTGGTGATCAGGTTGGGCACGTTGACGATCGGGCCCCGCGGGCCGGTCACGTAGCCGTGCGGGACATCGGCGCTGCTGCTCCCAGGCGAGCCGGTGTCCCGGATTTCCGGAGACGAAATGGCAGCCCCCGCCTTCACTCGTCGTGCCGCTTGTAGACGGCCAGACCGTAGCACAGCGAGGCGAGCCGGCCGCTCCATCGAAATCGGGGTCAGGGAACCCGCCGCTACACAGGCTCCCCGACCCCGAATCGGTGTCACATCCGCAGCTGCGGCCAGTCGAGCACGTCTGCGGCCAGCGCCGCGACGGTGGCGAGCAGGCCCAACCGCGCCTGCCGCAACCTCGGGTCCTCGGCCATTACGAACACGTCGTCGAAGAAGTCGTTCACCGGGCCGGTCAGCGCACCGGCGATCTCGGTGAACCGGCCCAGATCGGCGCCGTGGTCCAGGTCGGTCTGCACCTGCTTGACCACCTCGTGCAGGCGCACCTCGGCCGGCTCGGTGAGCAGCGCCGGATCGTACTCGGCGGCGACCTCGGCCGGCACGATCCGCCGGGCCCGCTGCAACGCCTCGGCCAGCGCCCGGAACTGCTCGTCGGCCAGCAGCCGGTCCAGCTGGGCCAGCAGCCGGTCCATCAGGTGCGGCCGGTCGGCGTGCGGCAGCACCGCCCGCACCCGGTCCACCGGCTGGCCCTCCTCGGTCAGCAACTGCTCGACCCGGCGGGTCAGGAACTCGGCGATCTCGGCGAGCACCCGGTCGTCGACTTCGACCGGCTGCAACCGGGCCGCCGCCGCGAGCCCTGCGGTCAGCGAGATCCCGGCCAGCCCCGGCTGGGCGCGGTGCACCGCCAGCAGGCCCAGCACCGCTCGTCGGATGGCGAACGGATCACTGCTGCCGGTCGGCAACCCGACGGTGGCGGCCAGCCCGGTCACCAGGTCGAGCCGGTCGGCCAGCGACAGCAGCCCGCCGGGCAGGGTCTGCGGCAGCTGGTCACCGGTGCTGCGCGGCAACTCGGCCTCGAAGATCGCCTGGGCGACCGCCGCCGGCTCACCGGCGTGCTCGGCGTAGTCCCGGGCCATCACCCCGGCGAGGCTGGTCATCTCGGTGACCATCTGCGAACCCAGGTCGAACTTGACCAGCTCGGCACCGCGCAGCAACGTCCGCCGGTCGGCCGCCGACACGTTGATCATGCTGGCCAGCTCGCCGGCCAGCGCGGCGATCCGGTCGGCCCGGTCCGCCATCGACCCCAGCTTGTCGGTGAAGGTCAACCGGCTCAACCGGGACCGCAGCTCGGCCAGCCCGACGGCCCGGTCGGCGCGGTAGAAGAAGGCCGCGTCCTCATAGCGGGCGCGCAGCACCGCCTCGTTGCCGGCCCGGACCAGGTCGGCGTCGATCACGCCGTTGGCGACCGCCACGAAATGCGGCAGCAGCGCCCCGTCGGCGTCGCGCACGGGCAGATACCGCTGGTGCTTGCGCATCACCGTCGCCAGCACCGCCTCCGGCAACTCCAGGTAGCGCTGCTCGAAGGCGCCCAGCAGCGGCGTCGGCTGCTCGACCAGGTCGACGACCTGAGTGAGCAGACCCGCCTCGGCGGCCAGATCGACCTGCCCGGCGACAGTGGTGGACAACTCGTCGGTCGCCGCCGAGATGATCGCGCGGCGTTCGTCCGGGTCGACGACGATACCGGCGTCGCGCACCGTGGCCAGGTAGCTCTCCGCGTCGGACACCTCGACCGTCGGCGCGGCGGCGGTGCGGTGCACCCGGGTGGTCCGGCCGGCGGCCAGGGTGGACACCTCGACCGGCACCACCTGCCCACCCCAGAGGGCGAGCAGCCAGCGGACCGGTCGGGTGAACGCCAGCTGCGGATCCCGCCACCGCATGTTCTTCGCCGACCGCAGGCCGGTCACCACCCCGGCGAGGACCTCGGTGAGGACCTCCACCGCCGGGCGGCCGGGCTCGTCACGCAGCACCGCCAGATGCGGTACGCCACCGATCTCGACCTGGGCCAACTCGGCCACCTCGACGCCCTGGGACCGGGCGAAACCGGCGGCGGCCGGGGTGGGCGTGCCGTCCGGGCGGAACCCGGCGGCGACCTTCGGGCCGCGTACCGTGCGGGTGTGGTCGGCCTCGCGGGCGGCGACCGCGTCGACGACCGCGACCAGCCGGCGCGGGGTGGCCAGCACCTGGACCGCACCGTGGGCCAGCCGGGTCGCGGCCAGCCGGTCGGTGACCAGCTTGGCCAGCTGCTGGCGGCCCGAGCGCACCTCCGCTGGCGGCATCTCCTCAGTGCCGATCTCGAACACCAGCTGTCGGGTCGGGCCGGACTCAGCGGGCGGCGCGGCCGACCGGTCGGCCTGCCCGGCCGGCGACGGCGACACCACCCCGAGCGGGTGACCGAGCTCCTCGCGGCGGCGGACCCACAGCTGGGCCACCTCGCCGGCCAACCGGCGCATCCGGGCGAACTCGGTGGCCCGCTCCGCGGTGGAGACCGCACCCCGGGAGTCGAGCACGTTGAACGCCTGCGAACACTTGAGGACGAAGGTGTGCGCCGGCACCGGCAGCCCGGCGTCGATCATCCGTTGCGCCTCGGCGGCGTACAGGTCCAGCAGCTGCCGGTTGGTGGCGACGTCGGCGTCGTCGAGGTAGTAGCGCGACATCTCGTACTCGCCCGGGCCGAAGATCTCGCCATAGGAGACGCCGGGGGCGTACTCGATCTCCTTGAAGTGGCGCACGCCCTGCAGCGCCATCATGATCCGCTCGATGCCGTAGGTGATCTCGACCGACGGCACGTCCAGGTTGATCCCGCCGGCCTGCTGGAAGTAGGTGAACTGGGTGATCTCCAGCCCGTCCAGCCACACCTCCCAGCCCAGCCCCCAGGCGCCGAGCGCCGGCGACGCCCAGTTGTCCTCGACGAAGCGCACGTCGTGTGCGGCCACGTCGATGCCGAGTGCGGCCAGACTGCCCAGGTAGAGCTCCTGCGCGTCGCCCGGCTCCGGCTTGAGGATCACCTGGAACTGGGTGTGGGTCTGCACCCGGTTCGGGTTCTCCCCGTAGCGGGAGTCATCAGGGCGCACCGACGGCTCGACGTACGCGACCCGCCACGGCTCCGGCCCGAGCACCCGCAGGAAGGTAGCCGGGTTCAGCGTGCCGGCGCCGACCTCGGTGTTCATCGGCTGGACCGTCAGGCAGCCCTGCTCGGCCCAGTACGCCGCGAGGCGGGCCAGCGCGTCCTGCATCGTCAGCACGATTACTCCCCAGGTCGGAGTCCCCAGGTCGGGAACGGCCGGCGGGTCGAGCGGCCCGGACCGGCGGCGGATGATTCCGGGCCATTCTATTTGCCCCGCCGAGGACGGCCGAACGGCCGGTAGTCGTCCCTGCCCAGGCCCGGCCGAACGCACTGGTCCCGCCGAACGCCGGTCAGCCTTTCAGGCCCCACGCGTGGTAGCTGTCCACGGCGAGCCACGCCGAGACCCGTGGGCTCTCCCGGCTCGGGTACGGGTCCCCGGTGTAGTGCCGCGCCAGCAGGTCGATGTCGGCCAGGTCGGGGTCGTCGACCAGGGTGACGCTGCCGTGCAGACTGACGTGCCGATACCAGGACTCGTCGTCGAGCACGGTCAGCGACACCCGTGGATCCGTCCGCAGATGCGCCAACCGTTTGCGGCTGGCGTCGAGGTTGAGCAGCACCCGGCCGTCGATCCACCGATACCAGGTCGCCACGGTCACTGGCGCCCCGGCCGGATTCACCGTGCCCATCACCGCCGGATTTGGCCGTTCCAACATCTCGATCAGATGCTGCGGCAACGGGGGCTTCGCCATCGGTGGATCCTCTCTGCTGACGCGGCGGTCGGGGTGCTACGGCCACTCTACGGTCGGAACCCGCCCTCAGAGCTGGTCACGCAGGCTTTCGATGCGCTCGGTGATTAGAGCCCGCAGTTGGTCGAGTTCCTCGGTCGCCGCCTGAGCGTCCTGGCCGTCGATGGTGGTCAGGACGGCGGCCAGGCCGTCCAGCGTGGCAGTCGCCGCGCCGCTGGCGTACATCTGCTGGTAGAGATCGCGGTACGCGGCCTCGTACACCTCGGTGAACGCCTCGCTGGCCAGGAAACGCTCCTTGAGCGGGTGCCCCGTCATGCGGCCCCCCGGCCCGCCGCCTTCCCCCACGGTGGCAGGCCGGCCGAGGCCACCCATGCCGATGGCGTCGTGCGGCCCGGACGTGGCGTCGCCGCTGAACGTCAGGTTGTGGTCCCAGCTGATCACCGTGAACTTGCGGGTATCCAGGTCGTGGTACAGGTAGTAGTTGCGCCCCGGGCCGGCCATGTCGTCGAAGTTGAGCAGCAGGTTCTGCGCGGCGACGTAGCGGGCGAAGGACTCGACGTCGACATGGTCGGCCAGTTCGGCGTCGAACTCCTCGTCCGAGGCCTCGGACAACCAGCGGATCAGGTTGATCACCGGCTGCAGGTCCTGACTGCCGGTCAGATTGATCTGCTTGAAGTCGTCCTGGTACTCGACCAGATCCTCGCCCTGGTAGTCGAACGACCCGGAAGCCAGCGACTTGTAGAGCACCCCGCTTGTGCCGACCCCGGCGGCGTACTGCTCGTCCGGGTGTTCGACGACGAGTCGGGCGGTGGTCGGCCGGTCGTTGACAGTGAACGAGGTGTACGCGTACCGCTGGGTGGTCATTGCGGCGGTGGCCAGCAGGGACAGCGCCAACGCCTCGTTGGCGACGGCGGCACCGCCGCCCATCCCGCCGACGCGCACCGCGACCTCCTGCAGCCCCTGGTAGCGCCGGCCGTCGACGAACTCGTCGAAGCTGATCAACCAGGGAAGGGTCTCCGGCTCCTCGGCCGCGAGCCCGGCCATGCCCATGCCCATGCCCATGCCACCACCGGGCCCGTTGCCGCCCTGCGGCGCGCCGCCGGGCTGGCCCTGACCGCCACCGAACTGCCGGCCGCCACCGAACCGGCCTTCACCACCGCCGGGCGGGCCTTCGCCCCCGCCGAACTGGCCGCCGGTACGCTGGGCGGTTTCCCCGTCGCGGGTCAGTCCGCTCAGCGTGGAGTTGCCCTTGAGCCGGATGCCCACGCTCGGAATCGCCGTCCCGTCGACGACGAGGTCGGCCGCCAGGTACTCCTTCTCGCCGTCGTCGAAGTAGGCGTCGAGCAGCCGTTGGTAGTCGTCGTCGCGGAAGACCAACGAGAACTCGTGTGCCACCGTCGAGTCGAACAGGTCGACGGTGCCGGCGATGTCGATCGTGACCACACTCGTCGCGCTGTCGGCCGCGCTGGTGACGTAGGGCCGGATCCGAGTACTGCCCAGCACGACCGTGATCACCAGCAGGAAGGTCGCGCAGGCGGCCAGCAGCCGGTAGTTGTGCCGAACGCGGACCGGGATCCGATGTCGCAGTCGTCGTCGGGCCATCACAGGTCCGTCTGGTCGTAGCCGGTGAGTACGGTGACCCGCTGCCCGGCGGTCAGCTCACTCAACGCCGCGATCAACTCACCGGGTTCGGAACCCTTCTTCAGCCGGACCGTGTACATCAACTCGGTCAACGCTCCGCCCCGGATCGATTCCATGCTCACCAGCTCGAACTCGGAGGTCAGCCGCAGCAGCACGTCCTGGATGCCCTGGGTGTGGTCGCCGTCCGGCGGCACCTGCACCTTGACCACCTGCCGTTGCACGTTGAGCGCGAACCAGTCGAAGCGGTCCATCACCACGATGATCAGGCAGATGGCGACCGTCGCGATCACCGCGAGCAGGTAGAACCGGGTGCCGCAGGCCATCCCGATGCCCATCACCAGGAAGATGAAGCCGACGTCGCGGGTTTCCTTGATCGCGTTGCGGAAGCGGACCACCGACAGCGCTCCGACCAGCGCGAACGCCCGCGCGATGTTGGAACCGACGACCAGCATGATCAACGAGATCAGCATGCCGAGGATGATCAAAGTCTGTACGTACGACTGGCTGTACGAGACGTTGCGGTGGGTGGCCCGGTAGACCCAGCCGATGATCGCGCTGAGCACGAACGACAGCGCGAGGGACGCGGCGATGTCGCCCAGGCTGAACGTGCTGGACAGGTCCTGGAAGGTGATTTCCACGTCGATTCAGTCCTTCGCCGATGCGCCGGTGGTGAGCAGTTCGTGGCCCGACCGGTCGACGACCGGTGCGGGTTCGTCGTCTGGCACGTGGAACACCGACCGGGGTGCCCGGCCGAACACCTCCACGCTCTGGCAGTACTTGCTGACCCGGACCACCGACAGGTTGGCCTCGGCGGCGAGGTCGGTCAGCCAGTACGGGACCCGTTCGTTCGCCTTCACCTCCATGATCGAACGCGACGGCGGCACGATGAACCGGTTCTCGGCGTCGGCGCCCAGGTGGAAGTCCCGGTCGCGGCCGCGTACCCGGGTGTCCAGAGTGACCCGCAGCCCCAGGTCGGCGCCGGAGCCGACGAACGCCTGCCGCTGGTAGCCGGTGATTGCCGTCGGACGCAGGTCCAGCCGACTGACCAGCCCGAGCACCTCCTGCACGAAGGCCCGCTGCGGCTCGGAGTGTTCGATCATCGCGCGGGCGTCGCAGAGCTGACGGGCGAGCCGGTACGGCACGGCGATCCGCCGCTTCTGGGTCACCCGGTTGACCCGCTGCTTGATCTCCACGTACACGGTCGTGTCGTCGTCGATGCCGGTCCGGTCGCCGTAGTGCCGGATCCGGATCTTGCGCCGGAACCGCAGACCTTCGATCTTCTCCCAGTAGAAGCGCAGGTCGTCGGTGTCGTAGTAGACGCTCCACACCCCGTACCCGCCGACCCCGGCGTGGCTGTCGCGGCCGAGTCGGCGGGCGAGCCGCTCGCGCAGCGCGGGCACCGCCGCGTTGTCGACGAGGTACTTGATCTCGTACCGGTTGAAGGCGTGCAACCGGGTGGCACCACGCAGGGCATGTCCGGCCCGTTCAGCTCCGGATTCAGCTCCGGGACGGGTCGCTGTCGGTGCCGCCGATTCGGGGCGCATAGGCAGGTCCTCACCTTCGGGTAGGGCGGATTCGGTGCGAAGGTGAGGAGACACCACGCAGATCAGAACAACCGCGGAACGAACTGCAAACTAGAGGTGCACGGAGGCGTCCGACTGGAGGTACGCGAGGTGACCGGCGGTCCGGGCGGTAGCGGGCGACTGACCGGGTATCCACAGCCGGCTCCCAGCCGGCTCCGAGGCACGGCCGGTATTCATAGGGAATGTCCTCATCAGCCGCGACCGAGCACCCGACCGGCACCGGACCCGACCGGCCGCCCCGGATCCTGGTGGTCGACGACGAGCCGAACATCGGCGCCCTGCTCGCCGCCACGCTGCGCCTGATCCGGTTCGATGTACGGGTCGTCGACGGTGGCCGGGCAGCGCTGGTCGCGGTCGAGGAGTTCGACCCGGACCTGGTGGTCCTCGACGTGATGATGCCGGACATCGACGGTTTCGAGGTGGCCCGCACGATGCGCCGGGGCGGTCGTCGACACGTACCGGTGCTGTTCCTGACCGCCCGCGACGCGGTGCAGGACCGGATCGCCGGGCTGACCGTCGGGGCCGACGACTACGTCAGCAAGCCGTTCAGCCTGGAGGAGGTGGTGCTGCGAATCCAGGCGATCCTGCGGCGCAGCGGCGTCGCGACCGTGCCGGAGTCCGCCGGCCGGGTGCTGTGCTACGCCGACCTGGAGCTCGACGAGGACGCCTACGAGGTGCGCCGGGCCGGTCGGCGCGTCGACCTGTCACCGACCGAGTTCAAACTGTTGCGGTACCTGATGGTCAACGCCGGCCGGGTGCTCAGCAAGAGCCAGATCCTCGACCGGGTGTGGAGCTACGACTTCGGCGGTGACGGGCGTATCGTCGAGTCGTACGTCTACTACCTGCGCAAGAAGATTGACCAGCACGAGCCGGCACTGATCCACACCGTTCGCGGCGTCGGCTACACGCTGCGGCTGCCCCGGGCGGTCGACGGCTGATGCGGCGCCGTCGGTGGTCGCACCGGGCCCTGCGCCCGCGTCGGTGGTCGCACTGGACCTTGCGGTCCCGGCTGGTGCTGGCGACCGCGGTGCTCACCGCCGTCGCGCTGGTCCTGGCCAACTCGGCCGGCCTGATTCTGCTCCGACGTAGCCTCACCGACCGGATCGACGAGCAGCTGTCGTCGATGGGCCGGCCGTTCGCCGGAGCCGCCCCGCCATCGCTCGACTCCGACGGGCGACGGCCACGGATGTTCCCCGGGCCGGCGCTGCAGCCCGCCCAACTGGTCAGGTTGTACGAGGCGGACGGCTCCTCTGCGGAGGAGTTCTCCTCCGATCCGGAGATGTCCCCGCCGGAGCTCGACGACTTCGCGACCCTGGTCGAGGCCGCCGCCGCCGGGCGGCCGTTCACCGTGCCGGCGGTTGACGGCGACGGCTCGTGGCGGGTGCTCGCCATCGCCCGCGCCGACGGGGGAGTCACGGTGGCCGCTGTCTCGCTGCGCCAGGTGGACGCCACCGCCGACACCCTGCTGGTCATCGACGTCGTCGTGGTGCTGATGATCCTGCTGTTGCTCGGCATGGTCGCGGCGGCGACGGTGCGGCTCGGGCTGCGGCCGCTGACCCGGATGGAACAGATCTCGGCCGAGATCACCGCCGGTGATCTGTCCCGGCGGGTGGTCGACGACGCCGACCCGCACACCGAGGTCGGTCGTCTCGGTGGGGCGCTGAACTCGATGCTCGACCGGATCGAGGCCGAGGTCGCCGCCCGTACCGCCTCCGAACAGCGGCTGCGTCAATTCGTCGCGGACGCCTCGCACGAGCTGCGTACCCCGCTCACCTCGATCCGCGGCTTCGCCGAGTTGTACCGGCGCGGCGGGGCGGCCCCGGGTCCCGAACTCGACGAGGCGATGCGTCGGATCGAGGCCGAGGCGGCCAGGATGGGTCTGCTGGTCGAAGACCTGCTGCTGCTGAGTCGGCTGGACCAGCGTCGGGTGCCGGTACGGCGACCGGTCGACCTGCTCGCCGTCGCCGCCGACACGGTCCGCGACGCGCACGCCAGGGCGCCGAATCGTACGGTCCGGTTCGCCCCGGCCGAGTCCGGCACCGTGGCCACCCCTGACCTGCAGCCGGTCTCGGTGCCCGGCGACGAACCGGAACTGCGCCAGGTGGCGGCCAACCTGGTGGCGAACGCGTTGCAGCACACCGGACCGGGCGCCGAGGTGACCGTCCGGGTGGGGTGCTTGCCATCGTCCGGCGCCGTACCGCCGGGTCGGCGGATCGCCGCGGTCGGCCGGGACCTGCCGGCGCACGTCTCGCTGGCGGTGTTCGAGGTGGCCGACGACGGCCCCGGCGTACCGGCGGCGCACGCCAGCCGGATCTTCGAGCGGCTCTACCGGGTGGAACCGAGCCGCACCCGGGCCAGGGGCGGCGGATCCGGGCTTGGGCTCGCCATCGCTGCGGCCATTGTGGACAGCCACGGCGGGCGGATCGAGCTGTTCGAACGACCCGGCGGCGGCGCGGTGTTTCGCGTACTGCTGCCGGTTTCGCTGTTGTGCCGGCCCTCGGCGGCCCCCATGCTGTAACCGGGTCGGTGCGCGGTCCGCTGTGGCCGGCCGGAGACTCGAGGAGTTCAGTTGCCCCGGCGCGTACTGACCGGCTACCTCGCGGTGCAGGCTGCCCTCGGGGTCGCGGTGTTCGTGGCGCCGGCCGGTGCCGCGCTGTGGTGGGGGCTGATCGGCGTACTCAGCGTGGTCGCCGTCGGCTGGGGGATTCGCCGGCACCGGCCACCCCGCCGCCGTCCGTGGTTGTTGCTGGCCGGCGGCGTTTCGACGTTGGCGATCGGCGACGTCTGCTACGAGCTGTCGATCCGGGCGGCGGACACGGTCGGTGAGCCGCTGGCAGTCCTGGCCGACATCGCCTACCTCGCCACGTTCGGGCTGCTGGCGGCCGGCGTACTCAGCCTGACCCGCATGACGGTGGCGCTGCGTGACCGTTCCGGCCTGCTGGACACCCTGGTGCTGGTCCTCGTTACCGGGCTGATCACTTGGATGCTGGTGGTGGCACCGGTGTTGGCCGATGTGGACCTGCCGGCACCGGAGAAGGCGCTGCGGGTGGTGCACAGCATCGGTGGGGTGCTCGTCGTGGTGGTGATGCTGCGACTGACGGCCGCCGCCTGGCGGGACCCGACAGTGATCGCGTTGACCGTCGGCGCGACCGGGATGCTCGTCTCCGACGTGTGCTACGCCGTGGCGGAGCTGGGTGCCGGTTGGCAGCCGGGCGGCCCGGCGGAGCTCGGCTGGTACGCGTTTTACCTGAGCTGGGGCGTCGCCGCCTTGCACCCGAACATGGCGCGGTTGGCCACGCCGGCGGATCCGCGTCCGCAGGACATCGCCGCGATGCGGATCGGCCTGGTCACGTTGACCTGCCTGACGGTGCCGGTTCTGCTGGCGATCCAGGCGTTCACCGACGGTCCGGCTGACCTGGCCGATGGACTGGTCGCCGCGGCGGTCGCCGGGCTGACCACGCTGCTCGCGGTGACCCGGGTCGCCGACTCGGTCGCCGGGCACCGTGACGCCGTGCATCGGGAACGTTCGCTGCGGGCGGCGGGAACCCGGCTGCTGTCGGCCACCACCACAGTGGAGGTGGCTGACGCGCTGCGCTGGTCCGTCGCCCGGTTGTTGCCCCCGAAGACCCGACACGAGCTGGTGTTCGCGATCTATCCCCCGGCGGTCGAGTCCGGCGCCGACCAGGTCGACGTCGAGGCGTGGGCCGGTTGGCAACCGCAGGTCGTGATCGGTCACCGGTTGCCGGTCGACGCGGCCCGACGCCGTTGCCGGGTCGTTCCGACCCGGCTGCTGCATCCGGAGTTGGCGAGTCGCCTCGGATCGGCCCCGGCTACCCTGGTGGCCTCGCTCGCGGCCCCGGCTCCGTCGGCGGGCTCCGGCACGGCGCTGCTGGTGACGGCCACCGACGGTGTGTTGACCGCCAGCCAGGACGCGATCGAGGTGCTCGCCGGCCAGGCCGCGCTGGCCCTGCACCGGATGGCGGCCACTGAGGAGTCGGCCCGCCGGGACCGGGACCGGTACCTCAACCTGGTCGCCGGCAGCACCGGCGACGCCGTGATGATCATTGGCTCGGACGGGCGCGTCCGTTATGCCAGTCCGCCCTGCGGCCAGCTGCTGGGGGTCGAGCCGCAGATTCTCGCCGACTGGCACGACGTGCTGCACCCGGACGACCAGCCGCAGATGATCCGGCTGCTGGCCGAGGCCGGCGAACGGGACGACGGGTCGGCGGCGGGTGCCCAGTGGGTGTTGCGCCGTCCAGACGGCAGCCACGTGCTGCTGGAGGTCCGCTGTCGGGATCTGCGCCAGGTGCAGGGTGTCCGCGGGCTGGTGCTGACCATGAGCGATCTGGCGGACCAGCGGCGGCGGGATTCCGAGCTGGCGCGGCGGCGGCTCGACCGCAGCGCACCGGGCCAGAACCGGCGCAGCCTGCGGCACCGGTTCCGGTGACAGCTGACGGTTAGCGCGCTACCTAGATCCGGTAATATTAGGACTTGTCCAAAATTATTGCTTTCGGCTGTTGTGCCGGCCAGTGCGGAAGGTCAAACATCCCGCCGCTGGCCCGTTGTGTCACCCGGCCCCGCCTGGTTAATATTTTCTTGCGCGCCCCTATCGCCCGCTTCCCCCGTGGCAGGCGATCGGGGCGCGCTTTTCTGTGACTGACACCCTGCCGCCGCTTCGTCCCTACTGGTCTGCGGAGCTGCCCGCCGCCGAAAGGCACAGAGGACACAGGGCGGCCTTCAGTCCATGATCGGCTGACCCGAGTCCGCTGCACCGCCCGGTTTCACCGGGGCCGCCGGCTCAGATCCAGCGGCCGCCCAACCACATCCGCGACGACCAGTCCTCGTACGGCAGCGCCTCGCCGACGAAGATCGGATAGAAGTACGCGAAGCAGATCGCGACCAGCAGCAGGTACGCGCCAACGATCACCGCACCCACCATCCGACGATCACTGCCAGTCGGATCCGAGACCGCCGGCTGGCCGTACGGCGTCACGATCGCGCCGAGGACGTAGGTCACCGCCAGCACGAGGAACGGCAGCGCCGGAGCGGTGTAGAAGGAGAACATCGTCCGGTCGTCGGCGGCGTAGTAGAACCAGGGCAACAGACCGGCCCCGGCCCCGGCCAGGATCGCCCCGGCCCGCCAGTCGCGCCGTGCGACACCGAGCCAGAGCAGCGCCGCCAGCGCGGGCAGGAACGACCACCACAGCAGCGGCGTACCCAGCAACAGCACCTCCTCGGCGCAGCTGGGCGCGCCGCAGGCGGCCTGGTCGGTCCAGTGGAAGGCGACCGGTCGGCCCAACAGCAGCCATTGCCACGGCCACGACTGGTAGCGGTGTTCGGTCTCCAAAGTGCTGTGGAAGCCGTACGCCTGGGTGTGGTAGTGCCACAGGTTCTGCAGTGCGCCGAGGAACGGCGGCTCCGACATGCCGTTGTCCGCCCGGTAGTGCCGCAGGTAGCCGCCGTCGGTCCCCAGCCAGCCGGACCAGCTGACGATGTACGTGCCGAGGATCAGCCCTGCGCAGAGCACGAACCAGCCAGCTTCGTCGACGACCGTGTCGCGCCACGGTCGGCGGACCCCGGCCGACCGGCGGGCACCGACCTCCCAGAGCAGCACCAGCAGGCCGAAGACCGGAATGAACCACAGCGCGCTCCACTTGACCGCCAGCCCACAGCCGAGCAGAACCGCCGCGAGCAGCCGCCACCACGGCACGCCGAACGGCGGACGGCCCGCCCGGCCCGGCTGGCTGGGGTCGAGCCCATTGTCGATGGCCCGCAGCCAACGGCGGCGGGTCCAGTCGCGATCGACCACCAGCGCGGCGAACCCGGCGAGCACGAAGAAGGCCAGGAAGATGTCGAGCAGCGCGGTGCGGGACAGCACCAGATGGAATCCGTCCAGGGCGAGCAGCAACCCGGCGGCGCAGCCGAGGGCGGTGGAGCGGAACAGCCGCCGGGCCGTCCTGGTGATGATCAGGACCATCAGGATGCCGGTCACCGCCGCGGAGATCCGCCAGCCGAACTCGGTGAAATCGAAGATACGGATGCCGATACTGATGATCCATTTACCCAGGGGTGGGTGCACCACGTACGCGGGGGTGTTGTTGGTCTCGTCCCACTCGAAGCCGTACGCCAGCAGTTCGTTGCCTTCGTTGGCGTAGTAGACCTCGTCGAAGATCAGGCCCGGCGGGTGGCTCAGATTGAGCAGCCGCAGCACCCCGGCGATCACCACGACCACGACGGTGGCCAGCCACGACCACGGCTCCAGCCAGCTGTCCAGCGGGGCCAGTCGGCGCCGCAGCACCGCCGGCAGGGCGCCCTCGCCGGCAGAGTGCGCGGCGGCACCGCCGGTCGGGTCGACGCCGTCGGACCGGCTGCGGCCCGTCGGGTCGGTTTCCGTCGAGCCGAGGGCCGCCGGGCTGGCCGGTCGAGTCGTCACGCCCGCCGCCGCTGGCTCACCGCTTGTCGCTTCCGAAGCTGCCGCCGAGATCACCCAGTGATCGTAGGCCGCCGACCCCCGATTAGGGGACCGTCGGGCACCAGCTGCCATCACGAGTCGTCGATATCTCTCACCAACCGGTGATCAGGAATCCCGCGCCCAGCAGTGTCGGCGCCGCCAACGCCACCAGCGTCGCGCCCCGGCGGGCGGGGGCGGTGGCCAGTCGCCGCGCGCCGCTGCCCCAGACCAGCAGCACCCCCAGCAGCAGGATCAGCGCCCATCCGACGACCCAGCGCAGGTGCAGGACGACCTGGTCCGGGTCGACGTACGCGGTGTCCCGCTCGTGGTGCAGCATCCGCGCCGGGAACCGGTCGTCCGCCGCCTCGTCGGCCGGCGGTACGCCGAGCAACCGGACCGGGTCGACCGTCAGACCGGTGTGCGAGACGAACACGCCGAGGCACCGTTGCCGCAGCCCCTCTCCGGTGCAGCCGGTCACCGTGGCGGTGCCGGCCGTACCCCGGCCGACGGCCAGCCACAGCGGCTCGGCGCTGACCCAGCCGAGAAACGCCGCTGCCGCGCAGACGACCAGGATCCAGCTCAACCCGGTCGCCGGCCGCCGGGCCGGGCGTCGTCGTCGCGCCGGCACCTGCCGGGGCGGAGTACGGCCAACCGGCACGACGCGTGCGGGAGCTGCGGCCGGGGCGGGTGCCGAGGTGGGAGCCCCGGCCGGGGCCGGGGGCACTTCGGATTCGGGCACCAGATCTTCGTCGGCCGCAGGCTCCGGTGCGGCCTTGCGCAGCGGGACGGGTGGGACGTGCGGCGCCGAGCCGAGCGCCGGGTTGGTGGTGCCGCCGTGCCACCAACTGCCCTCCGGGCCGGGTGCTGCCCAGGGGCTGGGCACCTTTCGTCGCGGTGGTGTGCGGCGCTGCGGCACCCGCGGCTGCTCGGCAGCCGCCTTCCGCGTGGGCGTCGCCGCCTCCCGATCTCCGCCAGACTCCGGTACGGCTGATTCCCCGGTCACCTCGTCATTTGACACCCCGGACAGCGGTGCCAGGGCGAAGCCCTCGGGCGTGTCGCGCATCGGTGACCTACCTCGGCGACTCGTCCCGCTGGTCAACCCGTTCGCGTACGGGCGGTGACAATCATTAGGCTGGGGCCATGAGTCACGTTCTCGCGGCGGTCGCCTGGCCCTATGCCAACGGGCCCCGCCACATCGGCCACGTTTCCGGCTTCGGCGTTCCGTCCGACGTGTTCAGCCGGTACATGCGGATGGCCGGCCACGACGTACTCATGGTTTCCGGCACCGACGAGCACGGCACGCCGATCCAGGTGCAGGCCGACCGCGAAGGGCTCAAGCCCCGGGAGCTGGCCGACCGGTACAACCGGGTGATCGTCGAGGACCTGCACGGACTCGGGCTCTCCTACGACCTGTTCACCCGGACCACCACCGGTAACCACTACCAGGTGGTCCAGGAGCTGTTCGAGGCCCTGCACCGCAACGGCTACATCGTGGCGAAGACCACGCTCGGGGCGATCTCCCCGTCCACCGGGCGGACCCTGCCCGACCGCTACATCGAGGGCACCTGCCCGATCTGCGGCTACGACGCCGCCCGGGGCGACCAGTGCGACAACTGCGGCAACCAGCTCGACCCCGTCCAGCTGATCAACCCCCGTTCGAAGATCAACGGGGAGACGCCGAACTTCGTCGAGACCGAGCACTTCTTCCTGGACCTGCCGGCGTTCGCCGAGGCACTCGGCAAGTGGCTCGACTCGCGCGACGGCTGGCGGCCCAACGTGCTGCGGTTCTCCCGCAACCTGCTCGACGACCTGCAGCCCCGGGCGATCACCCGGGACCTGGAGTGGGGAGTGCCGATCCCGTTGGAGGGCTGGCGCGAGCGCGGCGACAAACGGATCTACGTCTGGTTCGACGCGGTCATCGGCTACCTGTCCGCCTCGATCGAATGGGCCCGCCGATCGGGTGACCCGGACGCCTGGCGGCGCTGGTGGACCACGGACGACGAAGGCAAGGACGCCCGCGCCTACTACTTCATGGGCAAGGACAACATCGTCTTCCACTCGGTGATCTGGCCGTCGCTGCTGCTCGGCTACTCCGGCGAGGGCGGCCGTGGCGGCGAGCCCGGCCAGCTCGGCCGGCTCAACCTGCCGACCGAGGTGGTCTCCAGCGAGTTCCTCACCATGGAGGGGCGCAAGTTCTCCTCCTCGCGTCAGGTCGTCATCTACGTCCGCGACTTCCTGGCCCGCTACGACGCCGACGCGTTGCGCTACTTCATCGCCGTCGCCGGGCCGGAAAGCCAGGACACCGACTTCACCTGGGCCGAGTTCCGCCGCCGCAACAACGACGAACTCGTCGCCGGCTGGGGCAACCTGGTCAACCGGTCGATCTCGATGGCCGCCAAGAATTTCGGCGCCATCCCACCGATCGACCCGGCCGGGCTGACCGAGGCCGACGAGGCGCTGCTGGCAACCGGCCGGGCCGGGTTCGCCGCGGTGGGGGCGCTGATCGAACGGCACCGGCAGAAGCAGGCCATCGGCGAGGCGATGCGGGTGGTCGCCGAGGCCAACCGCTACCTCTCCGAGCAGGCGCCCTGGAAGCTCAAGGCCGACGCGGACAAGCCCCGGATGGGCACCATCCTGCACGTCGCCCTGCAGGTGGTCGCCGACGCGAACACGCTGCTCACCCCGTTCCTGCCGCACTCCGCCCAGCAGATCCACGAGCTGCTCGGCGGCACCGGCGTACACGCGCCGATGCCGAGGATCGTCGAGGTGGACGACCTCGACGGCGGTCCGGCGTACCCGATCCTGACCGGCGACTACCAGGTGGGTGCCCGGTGGGAATCCGCGCCGATCGAGGCCGGCCGGCCGCTGGCCGCGCCCAAACCGGTGTTCCGCAAGCTCGACGAGTCGATCGTCGACGAGGAGCTGGCCCGACTCGACCACTGATCCGACGGTGGTCGCTGTCTACCTGGGTGGGCTGCTGCTCGGCCTCGGCCTGATCATGCCGATCGGCCCGCAGAACGTCTTCGTCGTCGACCAGGGGCTGGCGGTCGGCCCTGCTCGTCTTCGGCGCTGTCTTCCTCACCTACCTCGGCGTGCGGTCCGTCCGTACCGCCGGCGGTCAGCTCGCCGTCGGCGCGCCGGACGGACCGGGGATGGCCGCCCAGGCCCGCCGCCATCTGACGCTCCGGGCGATCGCCTGGTTCGACCGGCTGTCCGGCGCGATCATGTTGGGCTTCGCCGGCTACTTCGTCGTCGAGCTCGTCCACCTGGTCAGCGGGTGACGGCGCTGGCCGGGCGTCCGTGACGCCGTCGCGCGGAGAGCTCACGGTCACTTCGCCGAAGGTGGTGGCCTCGTTACCCACTCGCCTGAACTGCTCGTAACCAAGGGATGTCATCGCCGAGGGCGGGTCGGTGAACCGCCTGAATCCGGGCGTGTGATGCTGTCCACGATGACCTCGATCCGTAGTCGTGCTGGCCAGGACCCAGCGGGAGCTGTCTCGCAAGGCCAAGGGCTCCAACAACCGGGCCTCGTCGAAGACGTGCTCGACGTGCGGCGCGATGCGCAACAGGCTGTCGTCGAACGTTCGCTCGTGGACCTGCCCGTGCGGCAGTACCCACGACCGGGCTGTAGACGCGGCGAAGGTGGTTCTGGCGGCCGGGCTGGCCGTGTCGGCCTGCGGAGATGGTGTGAGACCAGCCCGCACCTAGTGTGGGAGGGCAGTCGTCGATGAACCAGGAAGGTCCGACCGTGAGGTCGGAATCCCCCGGCCCCGGCCGTGGGGAGGAAGTCAAGCAGCCAGCTGAGACCCGCCGGCAACGGGCGGCCCGGCGTACCGGTGAATTCCCGCCGGCACCCGCGCCGCTGCCGGTACCGGTGATCGACAGTCACACCCACCTCGACCTGACCGTCGCCGAACCGGGCGCACCTGGCCGGGACACCGGCGACGACCCGGTCGCCACCCTGGTCGCCGGGGCCGCTGCGGTCGGCGTCGACCGGCTGGTCCAGGTCGGCGTCGACCTGGACTCCTCGCGCTGGGGTGCCGAACTGGCGGCGCGGGTGCCGGCGGTGGTCGCCACGGTGGCGCTGCATCCCAACGAGGCGCCCCGGCTGGCCGACCTGGACGAGGCGCTGCGCGGCATCGAGGCGCTGGCCGCCGCCGACCGGGTACGCGGCGTCGGGGAGACCGGGCTGGACCACTTCCGGACCGGACCGGACGGGCTGGCGGCGCAGGAGGCCAGCTTCCGGGCGCACATCGCGATCGCCAAGCGGTACGGCAAACCGTTGGTGATCCACGATCGGGACGCCCACACCGACGTGCTGCGGGTGCTCGACGACGAAGGCGCACCGGCCACCGTGGTGATGCACTGCTTCTCCGGTGACGCCGACTTCGCCGCCGAGTGTGTCCGCCGTGGCTTCGTGCTCAGCTTCGCCGGCACGGTGACGTTCGGCAACGCGGCGGCGCTACGGGCGGCGGCCGGGGTGACCCCACTGGACCAGCTCCTGGTCGAGACCGACGCGCCCTACCTGACGCCGATGCCGCACCGGGGCCGGCCGAACGCCTCCTACCTGATCCCGCACACCGTCCGGTCGTTGGCCGAGACCACCGGTGCCGACCTCGACGAGCTCTGCGCGGCGATCTCGGCGACCGGCGAGCGCGTCTTCGGCCCGTGGTGACCCGGTGACCGAGCTGCTCGGCCCGGCGCGGCTGCGGGAGCTCGCCACCAGCCTCGCGGTGGCACCCACCAAGCGACTCGGGCAGAACTTCGTGCACGACCCGAACACCGTACGGCGGATCGTGGCCGCCGCCGAGCTGCCGGCCGGGTCGGTGGTGCTGGAGGTCGGCCCGGGTCTCGGCTCGCTGACCCTGGGCCTGCTCGACCAGGTACGCCACCTGCACGCGGTGGAGATCGACCCGGTGCTGGCCGGCGCGTTGCCGCAGACCGTCGTCGACCACGGCGGGGACCTCGGCCGGCTGACCGTGCACACCGCCGACGCGTTGCGCATCACCGCCGCCGATCTGGGCGAACCCGCGCCGACCGCGCTGGTGGCGAATCTGCCGTACAACGTGGCGGTGCCGGTGGTGCTGCACCTGCTCGCCGAGCTGCCGAGCCTGCGTAGTGGACTGGTGATGGTGCAGAAGGAGGTCGCCGACCGGTTGGTCGCCGGCCCGGGTTCCCGGACGTACGGCATCCCGTCGGTGAAGCTGGCCTGGTACGCCACGGCCCGGACCGCCGGCAAGATCCCGCCGAGTGTGTTCTGGCCGGTGCCCAACGTCGACTCCGGCCTGGTGGCGTTCGTGCGGCGGGAGCCGCCGTCGATCCCGCCGGGCGAGACGGCCGACCGGTTCCGCCGGCGGGTCTTCGCCGTCGTCGATGCGGCTTTCGCGCAGCGGCGCAAGACCCTGCGGGCGGCGTTGGCCGGCTGGGCTGGCGGCGCCGACAAGGCGGCCGCGGTTCTCGTGGCGGCCGGGGTGGACCCCGCCGCCCGTGGCGAGGCGCTGACCGTGGCGCACTTCGCATCGATCGCCGCGGCAGCGCAGCTGGCCGCTCCGCCGGCCGAGTAGGCTGGCTGCCGTGATCGTGACGAGAGGTGTCCGCGTGGCCCGTGCCAGCTGGGGCTTTCCCCGGTGACCGAGGCATGGCGGCCGGGCGACGACGACGAGCGTTCCCGCCGCGGTGCCCGCGGCTCGGTCAAGGTGCGGGTGCCCGCCAAGGTCAACCTTCGGTTGGCGGTCGGCCCGCTGCGTCCCGACGGCTACCACGAGATCAGCACCGTCTACCACGCCATCGGGCTCTACGACGAGCTGACCGCCCGACGAGCCGACACCCTGACCCTGACCATGGACGGCGAAGGCACCGGCGAGTTGGCGTTGGACGATTCCAACCTGGTACTGCGCGCGGCCCGCGCGTTGGCCACCCACGCCCGGGTGCCGGCCCATGCCCGCCTGCACCTGCGTAAGGCGATCCCACTGGCCGGCGGGTTGGCCGGCGGCAGCGCCGACGCCGCCGCCGCGCTGGTCGCCTGCGACGAGCTGTGGGGGATCGGGCTGTCCCGCGACGAGCTGGCCGTGCTCGCCGCCGACCTCGGCTCGGACGTGCCGTTCCTGCTGCACGGGGGCACCGCGGTCGGCACCGGGCGGGGTGAGTCGGTCAGTCCGGTGCTGGCCCGACCCACCACCTGGCACTGGGTGGTGGCGGTCGCCGACGGCGGCCTGTCCACCCCGCAGGTCTACGCGGAGCTGGACCGGCTGCGGGCCGCCGGCGCGGCACCACCACCGGTCGGCCCGGCCGACGAACTGCTCACCGCGCTACGCCAGCGGGATCCGCAGGTGCTGGCCGGCGCGCTCGGTAACGACCTGCAGCCGGCGGCACTGTCGCTGCGCCCGGCACTCACCAAGGTCCTCGACGCCGGAGTGGCCGCTGGCGCGTTGGCCGGACTCGTTTCCGGATCCGGCCCCACCTGCGTGTTTCTCACCCCGGACGCGGGCACCGCGCAGGCGGTGGCGCAGGCGCTCGAGGCCGCCGACGTCTGCCGTGCCGTGCACCTCGCGAACGGGGCCGTGGTCGGTGCCCGACTAGTGTGACCGAGTCGACCACCGGTCGGCCTGAATCTCAGCACACGGTGAACGAACCTCGGAGCATGGTGAATATCGTCAATCTGGACCGGGTCTCCAAGGGCTACGGTGCCGCAGGTCAACTGCTCACCGAGGTGTCCCTGGGACTGGACGACAGCGACCGGATCGGCGTCGTCGGCCTCAACGGAGCCGGCAAGTCGACCCTGCTGCGGCTGCTCACCAAGGCCGAGGAACCCGACTCCGGGCGGGTCACCCACCGCCGCGACCTGCGGGTCGCCGCGTTGCCGCAGTCGCTGAACCTGGCCGGCGAGGCCACCGTACGTGACGTGGTGCTCGGCACCGCCTGGCTCGCCGAGGGCTTCGGTGCCGAGCACGAATGGGCCGGCGACGCCGGGGTGCGGGCCGTTCTCGACGGACTCGGCATGCCGTACCTCGGGTTGGACCAGCCGGTCGGGCCGATGTCCGGTGGCGAACGCCGGCGGATCGCCCTGGCCGCGCTGCTGATCCGCCCCGCCGAGCTGCTGATCCTCGACGAGCCGACGAACCACCTGGATGTGGCCGGCGTCGCCTGGCTGGCTGAGCATCTGGTGCAGCGTCGACGTGGCGCGCTGGTGGTGGTCACCCATGACCGGTGGTTCCTCGACGAGGTCTGCACCGACACCTGGGAGGTCGTCGACCAGACGGTCCGCGCGTACGAGGGCGGGTTCGCCGCCTGGACGTTGGCCCGGGCCGAACGGGACCGGGTGGCGGCGGCCACCGAGGCGCGCCGGCAGAACCTGCTGCGCAAGGAGATCGCCTGGCTGCGGCGCGGGCCGCCGGCGCGCACGTCCAAGCCCCGGTTCCGCATCGACGCCGCCAACGCGTTGATCGCCGACGTACCGCCGCCGCGGGACACGGTGTCGCTGCACCGGCTGGCCACCACCCGCCTCGGCAAGCAGGTCTACGAACTCGAGGAGGTCACCGCGTACGCCGGGGAGAAGTTGATCCTCGACGGGTTGACCTGGCGGATCGGTCCGGGCGACCGGATCGCGGTGGTCGGGGCCAACGGCGCCGGCAAGACGACCCTGCTGCGACTGCTGGCCGGGGCGCGTACCCCGCAGCAGGGCCGGGTGCTCACCGGTTCGACGGTCCGGCCAGCGTTTCTGTCCCAGGAACTGGCCGAACTGCCCGGCCAGCTGCGGGTGTTGGAGGCGGTGGAGGAGGTCGCCCGCCGGGTGATCTTCGGGGATCGGGAGCTGTCCGCGACCCAGTTCGCCGAGATGTTCGGCTTCACCGACCGCCGGTTGTGGACGCCGGTGGGTGACCTGTCCGGCGGTGAACGCCGCCGACTGCAGCTGCTGCGGCTGCTCGCCGCCGAGCCGAACGTGCTGCTGTTCGACGAGCCCACCAACGACCTGGACACCGACACCCTGGCCGCGTTGGAGGATCTGCTCGACTCCTGGCCGGGCACCCTGGTGGTGGCCAGCCACGACCGGTACCTGATCGAGCGGGTGACCGACGAGGTGTACGGCATGTTCGGCGACGGACGGCTGGTGCACCTGGTCGGCGGGGTGGACGAGTACCTGTCGCGGGCGGCGGCCGCCGACCCGGCGTCGGCGGCTCCCGCCGCCGGCCGGGCCGGTGCCGCTGCCCGCGCCGCTGGTTCGGCGGCGGGCACGGCTGGCTCGGCCGCTGGCGGCGGCGCGACCGGGGATGCCGGTGGTGGATTGTCCGCCGGCGATGTGCGGGCGGCCCGCAAGGAGCTGGCCCGGCTGGAACGTCAGGTCGGCAAACTGGACCAACAGGAGTCCGCGTTGCACGAGGAGCTCGCCCGGCACGCCACCGACTTCAGCCGGCTCGCCGAGCTTGACGCGCGGCTGCGCGAGGTGCAGGCGCAGCGTGGCCGCGTCGAGGAGCAGTGGCTGGAGCTCGCCGAGCAGGTGGACTGATCCCGGGCTGGTGAGCCAGGCCTCGCTGCGGCAGGGCCACCCGCCGCTGGCCGGGACCGATGAGCGACAATCGTCGGCGACCACCTCCCGTCCGGCGTTGGAGACAGACCCCATGTCGCACACCCCCGTGAACCACCCGGCCCGGCCGATCTACCGGGCGATCGCCGCGCTGACCGGCCTCTATCTGGCCATCTTCGGAGTGCTCGGGGTCGTCACCACTTTCGGTGACGCGCCGTTCGCGCAGGACGACACGCGGGTGCTCGGGCAGGGCGCCAACCTGGGCTTCTCGGCGTTGTGCCTGCTGCTGGGGGTGATCGTGCTGGCCGGGGTCGGGCTCGGTCGCAACATCGACGCGGCGATCAACACCGCCCTGGCCTGGGCCCTGATGGCGTTGAGCCTGGCCGAGCTGGCCGTGCTGCGTACCGACGCCAACTTCCTCAACTTCACGGTCAGCACCTGCGTGGTCGTCATGACCATCGGTCTGGTCCTGTTGATGGCCGGCATGTACGGCAAGATGGGCAGTGAGGAAGAGGCCAAGGCCTGGCGGGACGGCCGGCTGGTGCTCTGACCCGGCGCCCCGCGACCGCTGGCTCCGTCGCAGGGCCGCCCAACTGCCGGTTCTGCTGCGCCTGGCCCGCTCCCTGGGTGAGAATCCGCAGGTGGGTGCCCGCGTACCTGTCGCGGGCCAGGGTCCGCGACAGGAGCAGCCGCCATGGTGCACATCCCGGTCAACCATCCGCTGCGACCGCTCTATCGCACCATCGCCGGGCTGACCGGGCTGTACGTCCTGGTCTTCGGCATCGCCGGAACCCTCGCCACCTGGGGCGATCCGCTCTTCGCCCGCGACGACGTCTGGGCGCTCGGGTTGCGCACCAACCTGGCGTTCTCGATCGCCTCGATCGGCTACGGCGGGCTGATCCTGATCGGTGCCATCATCGGCGGCCAGGCCGGGCATCTCGCCAACCTCACCATTTCGGTGGTCTTCATGGTGACCGGACTGTTGATGATGGCCCTGCTGCGTACGGACGCCAACTTCTTGAACTTCTCGATGTCGACGGTGGTCGTGTCGCTCATATTCGGCCTGATCTTCCTGGCCACCGGTCTGTACGACAAGGTGGGGCCGGTCGACGAGTCCGATGCGCAGAAGCGGTACCGCCGCGGGGTCGAGCAGCCGGCGCAACAGCAGGCCCACCGGTGACGGTCAGCTGTCCGTCCGGTCGGCTCAGCGTTCGCGCTGCCGGGTGAGCAGGGTGGGCTTGGCCTCCAGGTGGGACAGGCCGTTCCAGGAGAGGTTGACCAGGTGCGCGGCGACGGTCTCCTTGCGTGGCTTGCGCACCTCGAGCCACCAGCGACCGGTCAGCGCGACCATGCCGACCAACGCCTGGGAGTAGAGCTCGGCGAGTTTGGGGTCATAGCCGCGGCTCTTGAACTCGGCGCCGAGGATGTGCTCCACCTGGTGCGCCACGTCGTTCATCACGCTGGAGAAGTTGCCGGCGGCGGAGAGCACTGGTGACTCCCGGACCAGCACCCGGAAGCCGGCCGTCTCCGTCTCGATGTAGTCCAGCAGCGCCAGCGCGGCCTGTTCCAGCAGCTCGCGCGGGTGTCCGGCGGTGAGTGCGGTGGTGATCCGGTCGAGCAGGGCGCGGACCTCCCGGTCGACGACGACCGCGTACAGCCCTTCCTTGCCGCCGAAGTGTTCGTAGATGACGGGCTTGGAGACCTTCGCCCGGGAGGCGACCTCCTCGATCGAGGTGGCGTCGAACCCACGTTCGGCGAAGAGCTGCCGGCCGATGGTGATCAGCTGCTCGCGTCGTTGCGCGGCTGACATTCGGACCCGCGAACTGGACTTGGCCGGCGCCGCCGGTCGTGGCGGCGGCGCCGGTGTCGGTGTCGGTGTCGGCGCGGTTGTCGGACCCCGCGCGGCGTCACCGTTGGTGATCGAATTGTCAGTCACTTGGCCCATCCTGCCAGTGCCGGGCTACCGGACAGCCGCCCGGCACCGTCCGGATCAGGCTTCGGTGACCGCCTTGACGCGCTTGGCGGCGATTCGTTCCGGCTTCGGCCAGCGCACGTTCGACGCGGCGCCGGTCTTCTCCAGCAGCCAGATCACCCGTGCCGAGATGTCGATCTGACCGCGCAGCACCCCGTGCCGGGCGCAGGTCGGGTCGGCGTGGTGCAGATTGTGCCAGCTCTCCCCGAAGGAGAGGATGGCCAGCGGCCAGAAGTTGGACGCCTTGTCGCCCTGGCGGACATCGAAGGGGCGCTCACCGTAGACGTGGCAGACCGAGTTGATCGACCAGGTGACGTGGTGCAGCAGTGCCACCCGGACCAGGCCGGCCCAGAAGAACGCGGTCAGCGCGCCCTGCCAGGACCAGGTGACCAGGCCGCCGATCAGCGCCGGGGAGACCATGGTGACCACGACGAGCACCGGGAAGAGCTTGTCGAGTCGCCGCATGTCCTTGTCGGCGAGCAGGTCGGGGGTGAAGCGCTCCTGGTTGGTCAGGTCGCGGTGGAACAGCCAGCCCATGTGGGCGTAGAACAGACCCTTGGTGAGGCCCCAGACGCTGGGGCCGAACCGCCACGGCGAGTGCGGGTCGCCCTCGACGTCGGAGAACGCGTGGTGCCGCCGGTGGTCGGCGACCCACTGGATCACGTTGCCTTCGATGGCCAGCGAGCCGGCGACCGCCAGGGTGATCCGCAGCCACCGCTTCGCCTTGAACGAGTTGTGGGTGAAGTAGCGGTGGAACCCGACGGTGATGCCCAGCCCGGCGACCACGTAGAAGACCAGCCCGATGATCACATCCGACCAGCCCAGCCAGCCGCCCCAGGCGACCGGGACGGCGGCGACGACCGCGAGGAAGGGGATGATCACGAAGGCCCCGAGCGCGATCAGGATGCCGGCCGACTGCTTGCCGACGGTCAGTGGCTTGGGGGCGGGTCCGGGGGTGGCCTGTGGCGGTTCGAGCAGAGCGGTGGACATGGCACCTCACAGCGGTGACGGTTCGACCGCGTGCGCCGGGGGCGTTCAGAGCCGTTGCGCTAGCGGTGAAGATCGGAAACTTACGCCTACGTCACCGTAACCTACGGAGGCGTAGTTTTCTACGGTCCGGGCGACGGCGGTGCGCTGAGATCGCCCACGGCACGATAAGCTGTGCGGGTTGCCCGATCGGCCGTGGTGTAATTGGCAACACCTCGGGTTTTGGTCCCGATATTCTAGGTTCGAGTCCTAGCGGCCGAGCTTCCCGTGACGTTCAGCCTCGCTGTCGCGACGTCGAGCGTCTCGCCCGGTCAACCAGAAGCGCCGCCGCCCTGACGGGAGCATTTCTCGTGATCCAGCCCCGGTCCCGTACCGTGGTCGTCCTCGCCGCCGGCGAAGGCAAGCGGATGAAGTCCGATCTTCCCAAGGTGCTGCACCCGCTGCTCGGCCGGACCCTGGTCGGGCACGTGCTCACCGCCGCGTCCGCCGCCGCCGCCGACCGCACCCTGGTCGTCGTCGGACACCGGGCCGAGCAGGTCACCGCCCATCTGTCGGAGATCGCCCCGGCGGCGGTGCCGGTCCTGCAGGCCGAGCAGCACGGCACCGGGCACGCGGTACGCCTGGCGATGGCGGCGGCCCCCGAAGCCAGCGGCACGGTGGTCGTGCTCAACGGCGACGTGCCGCTGCTGCGCCCGGAGACGGTGGCGAGCCTGATCGACGCGCACGAGTCGGCCGGTGCCGCGGCGACCGTGCTGACCGCCGAGGTCGCCGACCCGACCGGCCTCGGCCGGATCATCCGGGACTCGACCGGCGGCCTGGAGCGCATCGTCGAGGAGCGCGACGCCACCGCCGAACAGCGCCGGATCCGCCAGATCAACGCCGGCATCTACGCCTTCGACGCGGCCGGGCTGCGCGACGCGCTCGGCAAGCTCTCCACCGACAACGACCAGGGCGAGGAGTACCTGACCGACGCCGTCGGTCTGCTGGCCGCCGCCGGTGCCCCGGTCGGTGTGCACGTCGCCGTCGACGTCACCGAGACACTGGGCTGCAACGACCGGGTGGAGCTGTCCCGACTGCGTCGGCTGCTCGCCGACCGGATCAACGAGGGCTGGATGCGCGCCGGGGTGAGCATCCTCGACCCGGCGACGACCTGGATCGACGTGACCGTCGCTGTCGACCGCGACGCGGTGATCGACCAGAACACCCAGCTGCGTGGCACCACCACGGTCGGTGCCGGTGCGGCTGTCGGGCCCGACGTCACCCTCGTCGACACGACGGTCGGCGCGGGCGCCACCGTGCTGCGGTCGCACGCCGTACAGGCCAGGGTGGGCGCGGGGGCGAGTGTCGGGCCGTACGCCTACCTGCGACCGGACGCCGACCTCGCCGAGCGGGCCAAGGTCGGCACCTTCGTCGAGGTGAAGAAGTCACAGATCGGACCCGGTGCCAAGGTTCCGCACCTGAGCTACGTCGGGGACGCCACGATCGGCGCCCGGGCGAACATCGGCGCGGCGACGATCTTCGTCAACTACGACGGGGTCCGCAAGAGCCACACCACCGTCGGCGAATCCGCCTTCGTGGGCTGCGACAGCAGTCTGGTCGCCCCGGTGGAGATCGGCGCGGGGGCGTACGTCGGGGCGGGCAGTGTGGTCACCAACGACGTGCCGCCCGGTGCCCTCGCCGTCACCCGGGCGGCCCAACGGATCGTCGACGGCTGGGTGCGGTCACGCCGGCCCGGCACCGCATCGGCCGACGCCGCGGCCAGGGCCGGCGAGGCCGCTGGTGGTGAGGCAGCCCACCATCACGATGCTGGCGGCACCGTTCCGGGAGATACTGCGACTGACTAGTCCAGCGGCGTGTGACCCACCAGGTCGGCGACCGCATCACCCTGACGGGAGCAGACGTCTCGATGGGCAGTATCGTCGCCGAGAACCGTAAGAGCCTCATGCTTTTCTCCGGCCGGGGGTTTCCCGAGCTGGCTCAGGAGATCGGCGAGGTGCTCGGCGTCGCGCCCACCCCGACCGACTCGTACGAGTTCGCCAACGGCGAGATCTTCGTCCGGTTCAAGGAGTCGGTGCGCGGCTCGGACGCCTTCGTCGTCCAGTCCATCACCCACGGAGTCAACCGTTGGGTGATGGAAACACTGATCATGGTCGACGCGTTGAAGCGGGGCTCGGCCAAGCGGATCACCGTGGTGCTGCCGTTCTATCCGTACGCCCGCCAGGACAAGAAGCACCGCGGTCGGGAGCCGATCTCGGCCCGGCTGATCGCCGACCTGCTGCGGACCGCGGGCGCCGACCGGATCCTCACCGTCGACCTGCACACCGCGCAGATCCAGGGATTCTTCGACGGGCCGGTCGACCACCTGTTCGCGATGGGCATCCTGGCCAGTTACGTGGAGGAGCGCTTCGCCGGCCGGCCGATGACGGTGGTCGCGCCCGATTCCGGCCGGGTAAGGGTCGCCGAGCGGTGGACCGACCGGCTCGGGGGCTGCCCGCTCGCCTTCATCCACA
Source organism: Micromonospora sp. LOL_023 (assembly GCF_048060115.1). NCBI lineage: Bacteria > Bacillati > Actinomycetota > Actinomycetes > Micromonosporales > Micromonosporaceae > Micromonospora > Micromonospora sp. LOL_023. The sequence goes on along the minus strand of NZ_JBHMIM010000004.1, from coordinate 13,560 downwards.
AGACGCGGGACCCCCTCAAGCCCAACCAGGTGGTGGCGAACCGGGTGGTCGGCGACGTCGAGGGCCGGGTCTGCCTGATCGTCGACGACATGATCGACACCGGTGGGACGATCATCAAGGCGGCGGAGATCCTCTACGCCGCGGGCGCCTCCGACATCGCGGTGGCGGCCACCCACGCGTTGTTGTCCGATCCGGCCACCGAGCGGCTGAAGAACAGCCGGATCAGCGAGGTGGTGGTGACCAACACGTTGCCGTTGCCGGCGGAGAAGCAGCTGGACAAACTCACCGTGCTGTCGATAGCGCCGCTGCTGGCGCGGGCGATCCGCGAGGTGTTCGACGACGGTTCGGTGACCACACTGTTCGGCGGGCTCAGCTGAGCTGAGCCGGGGACTGCCTGAACGCGATCATCTGCCTCGGGTAGACTAGTGCGGTTGCCACGGCGAGGGTGCCCTGCGGGCCGCTGCTGACCAAGCGCTGCCGCACGGAAGCACCGTGATCGACGCGGTGCTCCGGGCACTGCCCATTGGACGAGCGCCCCGCGTGCCCCTTCGCCCGGCACCGCTGACATCGCGTCCGACTCTCCGGAGCCGGATCAGGTTCCCCCGCACGCACTGCCAAACTTCCAGGAGTACTCCCGTGTCCGAGGTAAAAATCAGCGCCGAGCCCCGCACCGAGTTCGGCAAGGGCGGTGCCCGTCGTACCCGTCGGGCCGGCAAGGTGCCCGCCGTGCTGTACGGCCACGGCGAGAAGCCCAAGCACATCGCGTTGCCCGCGCGTGAGTTCGCCGCCGCGATCCGCCACGGTGGCGCCAACCAACTGTTCACCATCGACATCACCGACGGCACCCAGGCGCTCGCGCTGACCAAGGCGATCCAGCGGGACCCGATCAAGGACACCTTCGAGCACGTCGACCTGCTGCTGGTCCGTCGCGGCGAGAAGGTCACCGTGGACGTACCGGTGCAGTTGGTCGGTGAGCCGGCCCGCAGCACCCTGGTCATGCACGAGAACGACACCCTGTCGGTGAGTGCCGACGCGACCCGGCTGCCGGAGTCGTTGGAGGTCTCGATCGAGGGCCTGGAAGCGGGTTCGCACATCACCGCCGGCGACGTGAAGCTGCCGGCGGGCGTCGAGCTGATCGTCGACCCGACGACGGTGCTCGTCGTCATCTCCGGGGCCCCGACCGCCGAGCAGCTCGACGCCGAGGCCGGCGTGGCGACCGAGGAGCCGGCGGGCGAGGAAGGCACCGCCGCGCAGCCGACCGAAGCCGCCGCGCAGCCGGCTCAGGCCTGACCTGCCGCGTCCAAGGGCCGGTGCCACGCACGCCACCGGCCCTGGCGATCCGGGCGTCCCGTACCTGGCCCTGCCGGCGCGGTGACGCCTTGATCCGTTCCAGGAGGTGTGGTGGACACGACACCATGGCTGGTGGTCGGGCTCGGTAACCCTGGCAAGGAGTACGCCCGGAACCGGCACAACGTCGGTTTCCTGGTCGCGGATCTGCTCGCCGGTCGGGTGGGTGCCCGGCTGAGCCGGCATCGGCGGGCGGCGGCGGAAACCGCCGAGGGGCACCTCGGGTTCGGCGGGCCGAAACTGGTGCTGGCCAAACCGCTGACCTACATGAACCTGTCCGGTGGCCCGGTGGCGACGCTGGCGCAGTTCTACAAGATTCCGATCGAGCGGATCGTCGCGGTTCACGACGAGCTCGATATCGACTACGGTCGGCTGCGGGTGAAGCAGGGCGGCGGCGAGGGTGGCCACAACGGTCTGCGGTCCATGTCGAGGTCACTGGGCGGCAAGGACTACCTGCGGGTCAGGTTCGGCATCGGGCGACCCCCCGGCCGGCAGGATCCGGCCGACTACGTTTTGTCAGATTTCTCGACAACTGAACGTAAGGAACTCGAGTTTCTCGTCGATCAAGCCGCTGACCTGGTGGAAGCGCTGGTCGTCCGAGGGCTGGACTGGACCCAGAACCAATACCACAGCACCTGAGCGCGGCTGTGTCGTTACAACTGGGACAGCTGGATCGTGAACCGGGCAGGACCCTGTCCGTGGACTTCGGGGGAGAGCCCGGTGTCGCCGGGTAGGCAGAAGAGGAGCCAGATGAGCACGCCGCCGGTAACCGACGCCGCATTCGCCCGATGGCTCGCCGGCCGTGCCGGCGAGTCGTTGCTCCAGGTCCGCGAGGAGCTGGGGTACGCCGACCCGACCGCACTGAAGACAGCCGGCGACAAGGTCGCCCACGATCTGCTCCGTACCGAGTTGGCCCGCTGGCGCCCGGCGGACGCGGTTCTCTCCGAGGAGGACGACGGCTCCCGTCAGGCGTTGCCTGACCCGGACAACGCCGCCGCAACCGCGGGACCATCGCGGCTCACCGCCGACCGGGTATGGATCATCGACCCGCTCGACGGCACCCGGGAGTTCTCCGAGCAGGGCCGGGTCGACTGGGCCGTGCACGTGGCGCTCTGGTCCCGGCAGGGCTCCACCCCGCACCGCCTCGTCGCCGGCGCGGTCGGGCTACCCGCCCAGCACCGCACGATCAGCACCGAGTATCCGCCGCCGTACCCGCCGATGCCGGCGCCCGGGACCACCGACGGTGCGATCCGGCTGGCCGCCAGCCGCAGCCGCCCCCCGGCGTTCGTCACCGCGCTGGCGCAGGAGATCGGTGCCGAGCTGGTGCCGATGGGCTCGGCCGGTGCCAAGATCGCCGCGGTGATCGCCGGGGACGCCGACGCCTACGTGCACGCCGGCGGCCAGTACGAGTGGGACTCGGCCGCTCCGGTGGCCGTGGCGACCGCCACCGGGCTGCACGCTTCCCGGATCGACGGATCTGCGCTGCAATACAACGAGGCCAACCCGCGGCTGCCAGATCTGGTGGTATGTCGACGGGATCTTGCCAGCAAACTGCTCGCAGCGTTGCGGCGGCATCTGCAGGTATCCTGACCTCTGATCTCCAGCTTGCCAACCGGAAAGGTCTGGTATTCGGATGACCAAGCTTCGGACCACCCACCACGACCGGAGGTGGGCGCGATGAGTGCCACCACCGCCTACCGCGTCTCCCATCTCGACGCGCTGGAATCGGAGAGCATCTTCGTCATGCGCGAGGTCGTCGCCGAGCTGGAGCGCCCGGTGCTGCTCTTCTCCGGCGGCAAGGACTCGATCGTGATGCTGCGTCTGGCGCAGAAGGCGTTCGCTCCGGCCCGGATCCCGTTCCCGGTGATGCACGTCGACACCGGGCACAACTTCCCCGAGGTGCTCGACTACCGCGACCGCCGGGTCGACGAACTCGGGCTGCAGTTGGTCGTCGCCAGCGTGCCGGAAGCGCTCGAGTCGGGTCTGGTGCGCGAGTCACCCGACGGCATGCGCAACCGGATCCAGACTCCGGTGCTGCTGGCCGCGGTCGAGAAGTACCGGTTCGACGCCCTGTTCGGCGGTGCCCGCCGCGACGAGGAGAAGGCCCGGGCCAAGGAGCGGGTCTTCTCCTTCCGCGACGAGTTCGGCCAGTGGGATCCGAAGAACCAGCGCCCGGAGCTGTGGTCGCTGTACAACGGCCGGCACCACCCGGGCGAGTCCATCCGGATCTTCCCGCTGTCCAACTGGACCGAGCTGGACGTCTGGCACTACATCGCCCGCGAGCAGATCGCGCTGCCGTCGATCTACTTCGCCCACGAGCGCGAGGTGATCGAACGCGACGGCATGCTGTACGCCGTGAACGAGTTCATCACCCCCCGCTCCGGCGAGACACCGTTCATCGCCCAGGTGCGCTACCGCACCGTCGGGGACGCCTCCTGCACGGCGGCGGTCAGCTCCCCGGCTGACACCGTCGACAAGGTGATCGACGAGGTCGCCGCCACCCGGATCACCGAGCGCGGGGCGACCCGTGGTGACGACCGGGTCAGCGAGGCCGCCATGGAGGACCGCAAGCGGGAGGGCTACTTCTGATGACGGTGACGGCTGAGACCACTGAGGCCCCTACCGCCCGGAGCATGGACCTGCTGCGGTTCGCCACCGCCGGCAGTGTCGACGACGGCAAGTCGACCCTGATCGGCCGGCTGCTCTACGACACCAAGTCGCTCTTCACCGACCAGCTGGAAGCGGTCGAGGCGGTCAGCGCGGCTCGGGGCGACGAGTACACCAACCTGGCGCTGCTCACCGACGGACTGCGTGCCGAGCGGGAACAGGGCATCACCATCGACGTGGCGTACCGCTACTTCGCCACCCCCCGGCGCAAGTTCATCATCGCCGACACCCCGGGGCACATCCAGTACACCCGCAACATGGTCACCGGGGCCTCCACGGCGGATCTGGCGCTGATCCTGGTCGACGCCCGCAAGGGGCTGGTCGAGCAGTCCCGCCGGCACGCGTTCCTCTGCTCGCTGCTGCGGGTGCCGCACCTGGTGCTCTGCGTCAACAAGATGGACCTGGTGGGCTGGGACCAGTCGGTGTTCGAGTCGATCGCCGACGAGTTCACCACGTTCGCCGCCAAGCTGGAGGCACCCGACCTGTCGGTGATCCCGATCTCCGCGCTCAACGGCGACAACATCGCCACCCGGTCGGAGAAGACCCCCTGGTACGAGGGACCGTCGCTGCTGCACCACCTGGAGCACGTACACATCGCCTCGGACCGCAACCTGGTCGACGTACGGTTCCCGGTGCAGTACGTGATCCGCCCGCAGTCGACCGTCGTCACCGACTACCGCGGCTACGCCGGGCAGGTCGCCTCCGGGGTGCTCAAACCCGGCGACGAGATCATGGTGTTGCCGTCCGGGCTGACCAGCACGATCGCCAGCATCGAGACCGCCGACGGGCCGGTCGCCGAGGCGTTCCCGCCGATGTCGGTGACCGTCCGGCTCACCGACGAACTGGACGTCTCCCGCGGCGACCTGATCTGCCGGCCGCACAACGCGCCCACCCCGGCTCAGGACATCGAGGCGATGATCTGCTGGATGGACGAGACGCGGCCGTTGCAGGTCGGTGCCAAGTACACGATCAAGCACACCACCCGTACCGCCCGGGCGGTGGTCCGCGGCGTGCAGTACCTGCTGGACGTCAACACCCTGCACCGTGACGAGTCGGCCGGCCAACTCGGCCTCAACGACATCGGCCGGGTGAAGTTCCGGACCACGGTGCCGTTGCTGACCGACGAGTACCGGCGCAACCGCACCACCGGCGGATTCATCCTGGTCGACGAGTCGACCAACCGGACCGCCGCCGCCGGCATGATCATCGAAGCCGGCTGACCAGTGCTCGACTGATCGGGTGCCGGGCCCGGCCGAATCGGCCGGCCCGGCACACTGCCACCAGCGTCCCGAGCCGCCTCACCAGCGTCCGTAGACGGGTGCGCGGCCGGCGGCCAGCGCGCTCAGCGCGGTGACGATGTCCCCGCTGCGGCGGTCCAGCAGCATCGTCGGCACCATCAGCCGGGCTCCGGGCGGCACCGCCGGATGCGGCGTCTGCGCGTCGATGAAGATCAGGTCCTCCAGCCAGCTGCGGCGGACCAGTACCCCGGAGACCGCCTCCCAGGGCAGCCAGACCGGGTTGGCCCGGAAGCTGCCGTTGGCCACCCAGACCCCGGTCCGGTCGGCGGCCAGCACCGGGCCGCGACCGATGAACCGGCCGTGCCACAGGGCGACCACGGCCGTCAGCAGCCCACCGAGGCCCAGTGCCGGTAGGCCGACCAGCGCCAGCGTCAGCCATCGGCCGGCGTCGAGTTCCCGGGCGACCAGGTACCCGACCCCGGCGAGGAGCCCGCCGGTCAGTAACCAGCCGGCGGCCGCCACACCGCCGGCGACGGCCAGGAATCTGTGCCCTTGCACCCGGACCAGGTACGGAACGATCTCCGGCGGCCGGTCGGTCATCGCCTGTGTCACGGGCATCCTCCAACGGGTCTATTGTGTCCCGGCGAGGTTAGTGGATCCGCTCGGCTCCAGCACAGGGCAGGGCGGTGAAGCACACCGGCGCGGTGAATCCGCTGTCCGCGTACGCCTTGTCGACCGCGGCCGCCACCTGCCCGGCGGCACCCGCATCGACCAGGGCCAACACGCAGCCGCCGAAGCCGCCGCCGGTCATTCGGGCACCGTACGCCCCGGCGCCGAGCGCCGCGTCGACCGCGACGTCCACCTCCGGCACGGTGATCTCGAAGTCGTCGCGCATCGACGCGTGTGACGCCGTCAACAGCGGCCCGATCTCGGGTACCCGACCGGTGTGCAGCAGCGCGACGGTGTCGAGCACCCGCTGGTTCTCGGTGACCACGTGCCGGACCCGGCGGCGCATCGTGTCGTCCGGCAGCCGGTCCAGCGCGGCCGGCAGCCCGTGGACCGGCACGTCGCGCAGCGCCGGTACACCCAGCACCGCCGCCGCCCGCTCGCAGGTGGCCCGGCGGGCGGCGTACTCGCCGGAGACGTGCCGGTGCGGGGCCTGGCTGTCGACGACCAGGATGGCCAATCCGGCGGCGGCCAGATCGAACGGGATCTGCTCCACCGCCAGGGACCGGCAGTCCAGGAACAGCGCGTGCCCGGCACGGCAGCGGATCGACGCCGACTGGTCCATGATCCCGGACGGCACGCCGACGTAGCCGTTCTCGGCCCGCTGCGCGAGCGCCGGCCGTTGATCGACCGGCAGCCGGTCGGTACCGATGCCGCCGAGGTCGACCAGGGCGGTCAGCACCGCCGCCTCCAGCGCGGCCGACGACGACAGGCCGGCACCGAGCGGTACGTCGGAGGCGATCGCCAGCCGGGCGCCGGGTACGGCGAAGCCGGCTTCCCGCAGCGCCCAGATCACCCCGGCGACGTAGCCGCCCCAGCCGTCGACGGCACCGGGCCGGGCCACGTCGGCGGCGCTGATCACGATCTGCTCGCCGGACTGCTCCGACCAGACGGTCCAGCTCTGGTCCGCTGCCGGGCCGGGCTGGTCCGCCGGGCCCGCTGGGCCGGACTGGTCCGCCGGGCCCGCTGGGCCGGACTGGTCTGCCGGGCCCGCCGGGCCGGTCCGGTCTGCCGGGCCCGCCGCGACGACGGTGCGGTGCGGCAGGGCGAACGGCAGCACGAAGCCGTCGTTGTAGTCGGTGTGTTCGCCGATCAGGTTCACCCGGCCGGGGGCGGCCCAGACCCCGGCCGGCGGGCCGCCGTACCGCTGCTCGAAGCCGTCACCGGCGCGGCCAGCAACCGTCATGACCGTGCCTGCCGGTGCGGCCGGAACGCCCACGCGTCGGCGACCATCTCGGCCAGGGTCGGCTTGGCCGGCCGCCAGCCGAGCTCGTCGTGCGCCCGCCGGGAGGAGGCGACCAGGGTGGCCGGGTCGCCGGCGCGCCGGGGCGACATCTCCACCGGCACCGGGTGCCCGGTGACCTGGCGGACCACCTCGACCACCTCGCGGTTGGAGAAGCCGTTGCCGTTGCCCAGGTTGTAGATCCGGTGCTCGCCGGCGGTCGCCGCGTCGAGGGCGAGCAGGTGCGCCCGGGCCAGGTCCTCGACGTGGATGTAGTCGCGCACGCAGGTGCCGTCGGTCGTCGGGTAGTCGTCGCCGAACAGCTGCAGCTTCTCCCGCCGGCCGGCGGCCACTTCGAGCGCGATCGGGATCAGGTGGCTCTCGGGCTCGTGCCGTTCGCCCAGTGCGGTGCCGTCGGGCCGCAGGTACGCACCGGCGACGTTGAAGTAGCGCAGTGACACCGCGGCCAGCCCGTGCGCGGTCGCCTCACCGGTCAACGCCAGGTCCACGGCGAGTTTCGTCGCCCCGTACGGATTGGTCGGGGCCTTGGTCGCCTGTTCGGTGATGGGTAGTTCGGTGGGGTTTCCGTAGACCGCGGCGGTGGAGGAGAAGACGAAGCGGCGTACGCCGGCGGCGCGGGCGGCGTCGATCAGCGCCAGCGAGCCGACGACGTTGTTGTGCCAGTACCACTCGGGGTGGGCGACCGATTCACCGGCGGCGATCAGGGCGGCGAAGTGCAGCACCCCGTCGAAGCCGGCCTGCGGGGTCAGCACGCTCGCCGCCTCGTGCACGGGGGCCTCGACGAACGTCGCGTCGGGGGCGATCGCGATCCGGTGTCCGGTCCGCAGGTCGTCCAGCACCACCACCTCGTGCCCGGCGTCGATCAGCAGTCGGGTCACCACGCTGCCGATGTACCCCGCGCCCCCGGTAACCAGGAGTTTCACAGTCGCTTCTTCCTTCCCGCCGGACCGTCCGGCCTGCATTCCATCACATTGCGCCATGAACCAACAGACTCGAAGCCGCAATCCAACACAGTCGAACACTCGTCGTCGGTGGGTCCGGCCGGCCGGTCACCAGTCGATGCTGTCAGAATTGCTGACATGTCCGAGCCCACCTTCCGCCCCCGGGTGCTCTCCGGTATCCAACCCACCGCCGACTCGTTCCACCTCGGCAACTACCTGGGTGCGGTGCGCAACTGGGTGGCGATGCAGGACACCCACGACACCTTCTACTGCGTCGTCGACCTGCACGCGATCACCGCCGGGCACGACCCCGCGGTGCTGCGCCAACGGACCCGAGTGGCCGCCGCGCAGCTGCTGGCGGCCGGGCTCGACCCGGACCGGTGCACGCTGTTCGTCCAGTCGCAGGTGCCCCAGCACGCCCAGCTGAGCTGGGTGCTGGGCTGCATCACCGGGTTCGGCGAAGCCAGCCGGATGACCCAGTTCAAGGACAAGTCCGTCAAGCAGGGTGCCGAGCGGGCCAGCGTCGGGCTGTTCACCTACCCGGTCCTGCAGGCCGCCGACATTCTGCTTTACCAGGCCGACGCCGTCCCCGTCGGCGAGGACCAGCGACAACACCTGGAACTCACCCGGGACCTGGCACAGCGGTTCAACTCGCTGTTCGGTCCGACCTTCACCGTGCCCGCGCCGTTCATTGTCAAGGCCACTGCCAAGATCCTCGACCTGCAGGATCCGACGGCCAAGATGTCCAAGTCGGCGTCCTCGCCGGCCGGCATCATCGACCTGCTGGAAGAGCCGGCACGCTCGGCGAAGAAGATCCGCTCGGCGGTCACCGACACCGGCCGGGAGATCATCTACGATCCGGAGAGCAAGCCCGGCATCAGCAACCTGCTCACCATCTACGCCGCGCTCACCGGCCGGACGCTCGACGAGCTGACCGCCGCGTACCAGGGCAAAGGCTACGGTGACCTGAAGAAGGACCTGGCGGAGGTCGTGGTGGAGTTCGTCCGGCCGATTCAGGAGCGCACCCGCGGCTACCTCGACGACCCCGCCCAGCTGGACAAGATGCTGGCGATCGGTGCGGACAAGGCCCGCAGCGTCGCCGCCGCCACGCTGGCCGCGGTCTACGAGCGGGTGGGTTTCCTGCCGCCGGCGGGAAACCGCTGACCGTGGCGCTCATCGGTGCGCCACCGGCGCCGGGGCAGCTGCGGATCGGGGTCGCCATCGACGTCCCGCAGCCGTGGGGCGAGGAGCTGACCCGCCGCCGGGCGCAAGCCGGCGACCCGGCAGCGGAGTTCGTGCCGGCGCACATCACCCTGCTCAGCCCGACGAACATCGCCGAGACCCAGCTGCCGCAGGTCGAGGCGCACCTGGCCGCAGTGGCCGCCGCCCACCCGCCGTACCCGCTGCACCTACGGGGCACCGGCACCTTCCGGCCGATCACCGACGTGGTCTTCGTCGCGGTGGCCGCCGGGATCAGCGAATGCGAGTCGCTCGCCGCCGCGATCGGCGAGGCCGACCAGTTGGTACGGGAGAGCCGGTTCGCGTACCACCCGCACGTCACCGTGGCCCACGACGTGTCGACCGAGGCGTTGGACAAGGTCTACGACGACCTCGCCGGGTTCGAGGCGGCGTTCGACGTCGACTCGTTCACCCTCTTCTCACACAACGGCGAAGGACGTTGGCGCCCCTACCGGGACTTCCCGCTCGGCGGCTGACCGTGCCGGCGCCTCGCCCGGTGCGCGGATGCACAAGGATGGCGGCGTGAACCTACTCGGCCGGCTCGTCGCCGGTGTCACCGGCGGACTGGACCGGGCCCGGCGGCGATCCGTGCGCTTCGACCACCTGTGGCGGGCCGGCGAACGGTACAACGAGGTGTTCGGCGGCCGGCTCGCCGCGGCGATCGCCTACTACGGGTTCTTCGCGGTCTTCGCCCTCGGCCTGGTCGCCTACTGGGTCTTCGGCGCGATCGTGGAAGGCAACGAGGAGGTCAGCGAGGCGGTCGCCGGGTTCCTGGAGCAGAACCTGCCGTTTCTCGACCTGACGCAGATCCAGGACAACAGTGGCCGGGTCGGGGTGGTCGGTCTGGTGCTGCTCGTATTGACCGGCATCGGCTGGGTCGAGGCGATCCGGTCGTCGCAGCGGCTCATCCACCGGCTCAACCAGCAGCCCGGGTACTTCGGCGTCCGGCAGGCCGTCGACCTCGGCGTACTGGTCGGGGTGTTTCTGCTGATCGGCATCTCGGTGGGCGCGGTGGACGCGCTGCGGTCGCTGCTGCGCTGGGCGTTCGGCGAGCAGTCGGTCGTCGCCGCCGTCTCCAGCGTGCTGCTCGCCATCGTGATCAACATGGTGCTGGCGGCGGCGCTGCTGGTCGCGGTGCCCCGGCTGCACATGCCGGCCCGCCGGCTGGTCACCCCGATCGTCGCCGTGGCGCTGGGGATCACCGTGCTCAACACGGCGGGGCGCTTCTACGTCGGCCGGTTCGAGCGCAACCCGGCGTACACCGTCGTGGCCGGCGCGGTCGGTCTGCTGATCTACCTCTACCTGCTCAACCAGTTGCTGCTGTTCGGCGCGGCGCTGGCCGCGACCAGCCGGCACGGCCGGGTCGTCGACGTCATGAAGCGCCGACGGCCCAGCGTCGGCGCCGCGCAGTCGGCCAAGCCGGTGCAGCCGGCCGAGGATCCCGGGTCAGCGCCAGAAGGAGTGAATAACGCAAAAGGCGCCGAGCCGGCCGGGTCGGGCCGCGATGATCGGTCGCGTGGGGGCACTAGTCACACTTGAGCTGCCGGACGACTCTCCGGCGCACACGATGCCGTGGATCATCACCTTCGGGCCGCTCGGTGAGCAGGACGGGGACTGGGAACCGGTGGTGTGCGGGCCGTACGAGCGGGCGCACGCCCTCGCGTTGGCCGAGACGGTCGTCGCCGACGAGGAGCTGATGGCCGTGGTGGAACCGCTGCTCACCCTGATCACCGTCGAGGAGATCCGGGCCGAGCTGGCCGCGACCCAGGCCGCCGGGGACGAGGACCCCGGCGACTACGGCGACCTGGACGACCTGGTAGGCGGCGGTGCCGACGCCGAACCGCAGGAGCGGCACGTCGAGCCGTCACCGCCGCCGTCGCCCGAGGAGGTGCGCGCCGGCATGGCCCGCATCGCCAGCATGCTGACGACCCGGAGCTGACGACCCGGAGCTGACCGGCAACAAGTGGCGCCTGGCACGGTGGTGCCCCGGGACCATTTCTGGTCCCGGGGCACCGTCACCACCTTCGCCCCCCCACCACAAGGGGTCTACCTGCCCAACCGCCCGGCGGCGACACCAGCTCGACGGACGACCAGGTTCTGCGGGCGGTCTACCCCAGTTCGGGGCGAGGTAAACCCCGATCAGCGCAACGCGAACCAGGCGGCCGCGTCGACTGGCAGAACGGCTGCCCCGTCCGCCCCGGTCGGCACCGCCTCGCTGGCGATGAGTACGGTGCCGTACCCGGGGATCGTGACCGGCGCGCCGCTGAGGTTGACCACACAGACCAGCTCATCGGCGTCGGCGTCGGCGTCGGCGGCGGATTCGGCGTCGGTGGTGCGGCGGAACGCCAGCACACCCGGCTCAGTCTCCAGCCAGGTCAGCCCGGTGCCGTCGCCGGCCGGGGCGTCACGCAGCGCCGGGTGCCCGGCCCGGATGGCCAGCGCCCGCCGGTACAGCTCCAGCGTCGAGGACCTGTCGGCGGCCTGGGCCTGCGCGGTCAGCGGCGCCCAGCCGGCCGGGGCCGGCAGCCACGACGCCGTCGACCCGGCCGGCCCGAAGCCGTACGGCGGGTTCTCGCCACTCCACGGCAGCGGCACCCGGCAGCCGTCGCGGCTGGCTCCGGTCCGGCCGAACGCCGGGTCCTGACGCAGATGGTCGGGCAGGTCGAGGACCTCCGGCAGGCCCAACTCCTCACCCTGGTAGAGGTAGGTGCTGCCGGGCAGGGCGAACATCAGCAGCGCGGCGGCGCGGGCCCGGCGCAGCCCGACCTCGCCGTCGCCGTACCGGGTGACGTGCCGCTGCTTGTCGTGGTTGGACAACACCCAGGTGGTCGGCGCGCCGACGATGGTCGCTTCGGCGAGCGCGGTGTCGATCACCTTGTGGAACGAGTCGGCCGACCAGGTGGCGTCGAGGAAGTCGAAGTTGAACGCCTGGTGCAGCTCGTCGGGGCCGATGTAGCGGGCCAGCCGCTGCGGGGTCTCCGCCCACGCTTCGGCGATCGCCATCCGCCCGCCGGGGTAGCTGTCCAGGATCGGCCGCCAGGTGCGGTAGATGTCGTGCACCTCGTCCTGGTCGAAGTAGGGCAGCCGGCCCTTGCCGAGCAGTTCGATCTGCCGGCGGCCGGTGGTGGCCGAGGTCCAGCCGATGTCCGGCAGCCCGTCGGCCTTGATCATCCCGTGGGCGACGTCGATGCGGAACCCGTCGACACCCCGGTCCAACCAGAAGCGCAGCACCTGCTCGAACTCGGCGCGCACCTGCGGGTGGCGCCAGTTCAGGTCCGGCTGGGCCGGGTCGAACAGGTGCAGGTACCACTGTCCGTCGGGCAGTCGGGTCCAGGCCGGCCCGCCGAAGATCGACTCCCAGTCGTTCGGTGGCTGGTCGCCGTGGTCGCCCCGGCCGTCGCGGAACATGTACCGCTCGCGCTCCGGCGACCCGGGCGCGGCGGCGAGCGCGGCGACGAACCACGGGTGTACGTCGGAGGTGTGGTTCGGCACGATGTCGACGATGATCCGCAGGCCGAGCGCGTGCGCGTCGCTGATCATCTCGTCGAAGTCGGTGAGGTCGCCGAACATCGGGTCGACCTCACGGTAGTCGGCGACGTCGTAGCCGCCGTCGATCATCGGGGAGCGGTAGAACGGGGTCAGCCAGAGCGCGTCGACGCCGAGGTCGCGCAGGTACGGCAGGCGGCTGCGGATGCCCTGCAGGTCACCGATGCCGTCGCCGTCGGAGTCGGCGAAACTGCGCACGTACACCTGGTAGACGGCGGCGGTGCGCCACCAGTCGTCCCGGGCGGTACGGGGGTTGGCCTGGGCAGGATCGATCGTCACGAGGTCCCCGTCCTGTCGGTGCGATTCGTGGCTCTGCTCCGAGCATGCCTGCCGAAGACTGCAAGAGTCAAGCAATCCTTGCGCAAGCCGCCCCGCCACCCCCCAAGATCGCGACGATCTTGCACTTATCGATAGAAAATTTGGACATATCTTCTCGATAACTGCAAGTCACCCGGTCCCCTTGGGGAGGACGCCGCGCAGGCGTGAAAATGGTGGGTAGGTCGCCCGCCGACGCCGAACGATCTTGGTCTGTCCAGGCCGTCTGCAAGTCTGGCGCCGGGGCCACGGACCTCACGGGTCACGCATTGTCGCTTCGAGCACGCCGGTCAGATTT